>JAVEYV010000233.1:0-4098 GCA_034003305.1 Spirochaetia bacterium
CGAGGTCCTCCCGGGTAGGGAGAGCGTCGTAGCGTGAGAGCCTCCCTCGGAGGAGGACGCGAACACGTTCCCGGCGTCCCCGGATGAGAACGACATAAAGGAGGAGCTCCATGAACGTCCTTATCATAACGGGTTCTCCTTTTCCATCACCGCGAGGGAGGGGGTTAAGTCCACGTAGGGGAGCGAGACGGGCCGGGTCGCGATCCTCCAAGGCCATCGAGATCGGGTCATGAACCCTAGGATCTCGGCGGCCTTCACGTTCGACCTCGGGGTGAGGACGAACGAACTCCCCCCATGCAGGGAAGCGTCGATCTCGGGCTCCGCGTCGGGGCTCGTCATCGTGTAGACGATCTCTGAGGCGGCGAATCGGAGCCAAGGTTCTTCGGTGATCCTCGCGATCCGGGTTGCGACGAGTCCCGCCCAGGAGGGGATCTCATACCCGGGGGTTTCGAGGATGGGGATCATCCCCTGGGCCCCGAGGCCTAGGACAAGGGTCTCGGCGTCGAGGTTCTCAGGGGAGGCGACGTCCCCGGTGAGGAGGACAAGGCGGGACTTCACCCCTCCCCCTATGATATGTCGTAGGACCCCTTCGAGGAGGACGTGAGAGGGGACCCGAAACCCTCCCTTCCCGAGCTCCAGGGCGAGGACGAGTTTCCCGGAGGCGAGCCCGCCGTCGAGAAAACGTATTTTCATTGACGTTATGTTCATATCACCTTCCTTAGTATACACCCCCCTAGGAGGGGTGTAAAGGAAATCTCACTTATCCCCCTAGGAGGGATACTTCCGGGACGACGTTAGGCCGGGGCCTTCGAGACTCGGATGTCCTTCCAGGCGATCCCCGTCTTCTCGGAGACCTTGGGTTCCCCGGTTTCCTTATCCAGGACGGGTTTCACCTTGACCTGGATCTTCTTCCCCACGAACTCTTCGGGGTCCCACACGTCGAGCCCTGCGCGGTCCTTCGTGATCTCGACCTTCGCGGCGTTGAAGATGTCCTTCACCCGGTTCAGGTCCATCCTCCGGCGGAACGCGGCCTTCTTCGCTTCGTCCTCGTCCATGTTCTCGTTCGGGCGCTTTGTGACGAAGATCGTGTAGTACCAGTGGCGTCCCACGACGTCCTCCCCATCCTCGCTCTCCCCGTCCTCGATCTCAAGGGCGAAGGAGTACCGGGCGGATCCCCTCCCTGAGTCGTCGTCCGGATCCTCCGGGGTGAACGTCGGGGGCTTAATGAAGCTCATGTCGTAGTCCCCGAAGCCGGGTTCGAACATCACATTCCCTTCGGCGTCCGCGAGGCCCTCGCTCTGGGGGCTCACGACCTGAGCCTTCCTCTTCGTCGTCGTTGTCGTCTTTGCCATATCGTGTTCTCCTCTTCGAAAGCCCGACTCGCGGGCTCTCCGTTTAGTGATATATGCTCCCTCCCGGAGAGGACGGGGCCTCTCGCAGGCGGGGGAGTCATCTTTTTGAATAGAGTGCACTCTTCACGAACACTCTCACCCCGGGGATCTCCGTCTCGATCCCCCTCGCGTTCACCGTAGCGCGGATAAGGGCACGGTTCGGGACCCGGGTCACATACGCGTCCGGGAGGGCGTCCTCGTTCACGATCTCGTAGTCGATGACCTCGCGGGAACCGGTTTCGAGGGCGGACGTCGCCGGGACTATGGGGACGAGAGCGTCGGCCTCCGCGAGAATGTCCTCCGCGCGTTCCGTTTTCCCTTGGGCCTCTAAGCGGGCGGCCTTCTTCTCCGCCTTCGCCCTCTCCTTCGCGACCCTCTCTTCCTCGGCTCGACGCTTGTCCTCGAGGTAGGATGTCATCGCGTTCTCGACCCCTGAGAGGGCGGACTCAAAAGGTTCGAGCTTCCGCTTCTCCTGGAGGAGAGCCTCGGTGTGAGCGTCCTTCGCGGCCTTGATGATGGGGCGGAAGGATGCTTTGACCTCCTTCACAAACTCCTTGAGGGTTGCCCTCATGGAGGATGCCTTCTCGTAGCCCGGATCGTCGCGGACGACGAGGGCACTCGCTTCCCGGAGGATGAGATCCTTCGAGGGGATCGTTTTACTTTGATTGTTTCGGGCCATTCTTTTATCTCCTTTCACACTTGACATATTCATAGGGCTACCCTTTTTTACATTCAGCTCCATACCTCTACCTTCCTTTTTCCGTGATTCTGGATCTTGCTCTCTTCGACGGGGTGGCGGGGCGGGCCTTCGCAACCCTCTCGGAGTCGTCCTCGACCTTCGCCCCCGGGATGTCGGATATCTCACTCTCATCCATAAACCCGGGGGCCTCGAGGGCGAGTATCGCCCTCCGGTTCGCCTGGGTGTGGGCTTTCTTGACGGCGTTCACCCACATAGTGCCCGTGAGGTTCGCGGGGATCGCTGAGAACCCTTCCTTCATCCTTCCCTTCGTCCCGCCGGATTCGAGCCACGCGGGGTCTGCAACCTTCACGATGAGGATTGTCCCATTCACGGTTTCGATGAACTCATGCCCGACTTCGGAGAGCCCTTTGTTCTTCGCGATCCCGTCAGCGGCGGAGCGGGACGCGTAGAGAATCTTCCTCCCATCCACGGCGATATACATGAAGGGCTTCGTGAGGGGGTCGAGTCCATGGGTCTCGCACAACTTTAGGAGGAGGACATTCCTTTGGGCGGGGGAGAGTTTTCCATAATCCCCATGGAGGAGGAGGGCACTCTGGACCTCTTCAAGGGTCGGGGTCTCCACAACCTCGGGGAGGGCGGGCTTGGGAGGCGACGCCGGAGCGGTCTCCGTCTTTTTAAATCTACTCATTCTTTTATCTCCTTTGCACAATCTTTATAGGCCCTCATTTGAGCGGAAGTGAGTGTGAACATCTTTCCAGGGGGGGCCTTTTTGCTAGTGACCTCTTCATAGATATCCTTAGCGTAACGCATATCTGCATCTGAATACCCCCGTAATAAATCTCTGAATATTTTTAGGTTCATCTCTTCGCGACCTCCCTTCTCTTTAGTGTATATACATAACAAAATTTCCCATCTAGAGTAATAGGGATAAGCCTTCCTTGATCTTTTAGAGCTCGGAGACGTTTAACAAACGGCTTGAATTCTCCCTTATATTTTGTTCGTAAAGCCCGAGAATGGTATACTTTTCCGGTAGTGGGATCTTTAAAGCCTACATCTTTTCCGCTTCGCCCTATATATAAAAAATTTGAGGCTTTATATATTGTCCCAATATGATTATATGAGGGATCCGCGTAGGAAACGATTGTCTTTACGAGAGGGGCGTTTTTAGTAATCCACCTAATACATTGTCCAATAACCCTACTTTCAGAGTTTTTCTCCGCCTCTTCCACAAGAACTAAACGTCTTAGCTCTAAAACCGCAGATTCTACTTCCCCAAATTTCTTCCAAGCTGTTGTGGAGAGCCCCCCAAATAATACTGCCCCACATAATTGATCCCTATACTCAACCTTAAAACAATATGATACTTTCACCCCATTTATGGAATGGGAGTAATGGTTGCGCTCTATAAAATCCCGAATTTCCCTCACTTCACAAGGAGATACTATCAATTCACGGGGTTTCATCTTCGTGTTATCTCCTTCTTATATGTTTTCACTTTCTCGGAGTCCCACGAATATCCGAACACCCGGTCTCCGGGGGTGGGGTTCATCGCACACGCCTCCCAATACTCGCATGGGCGGTTATACGCCGTGCAGATACCCGGTTCGCGGACCCGGGGGAAGAGGGTGTGGGGTTTCGAACCCCCTCGGGCGAAGAGGGTCGCGGTTCTCTCCGAGACGTCGCGTATCGTCGCTTCCACCTCCTCGGCGAACACGGTGAGCTCGGAGGGGGTCGAGGAGAGGGGGGTTCCGCGCTCACATATTATATTCCTCGGCTCTAGGTTCCCTTTCCTCCAGAACGCGACGTCCGGGATCATCACAACCCGCTTCGCTTTCGGGTACGCGAGCTTCGTTCCCATCGTATATGCGTGACGTTGTCCTCCCGTTTGGACTCCCCAGATCGCGCTCTGCACAGAAAACCCCGAGGTCTTCGTTTCCATGACGCGGACTTCGCCCTCGCGTTCTAGGAGGGTGTCGGGGCGGATTGTCATGAACACGCCCGAACTCG
>JAVEYV010000234.1:0-4089 GCA_034003305.1 Spirochaetia bacterium
AGGTTACCACCAATTTTCGCTGGGGCCTCCAGGCCCACCTGCAGGAAAAAGCCTTTGAGATCAATCCGGGAATAGACGCGCTGATCGAAAAACTCGATCAGAAAATCGCCAAGGAAAAGCAGAAAATCCAAAGCAAGAAGTAAAAACAGGGGTCCGGCCGCGCCGATTTACCAGAGCGCTCTTTCATAGTACACTGCCGGCTGTGATAGGAAACGAGCCCAAGGGCTTTACCGTACTCGATCTGCTTTCTCTGGAACTCAAGGAGCAGAATGCCCTCGACCTGCGTTGTGTTGCCGGAAGGGTCGGCCTGGGCAGGCAGATAACGGTCCCCGACCTGAACAGACCCGGCCTTGCCTTGGCTGGGTTTTATGAATCCTTCGCCTGGAACAGGCTTCAGGTATTCGGCCGGGGAGAATACGCCTATCTCTCAAAGCTCGATTCAGAGGGTTCCCACGATTCGGTGGAAACCCTTTTTTCCTACGATATTCCCTGCTGCATCTTTACCAGTTCGCTCAACCCCTCAAGCAGTTTTACCGATGCGGCGGAAAAGGCCGGCTGTCCGGTCCTGGTGACGAGCCTCAATTCCAACGAGTTCTCCGGCAGGGTACTTCGCGTGCTTTCGGACATTTTCGCCCCCAAGACGACCATGCACGGCGTCTTGGTGGAGGTTTTCGGCATCGGAATCCTTCTGGTGGGCGATTCGGGAGTGGGCAAGAGCGAGACAGCCCTGGAGCTGATCGAGCGGGGGCACCGCCTGGTGGCAGACGACGTGGTGGAGATCCGCTGCGTTAGCGGTTCGATTCTAATGGGACAGGGCGCCAACAAGGTAATAGGCCATCATATGGAGATCCGCGGCCTGGGCATTATCAATATCACCCATCTGTACGGGGTGGGCGCCATAAGGGACAAAAAACAGATACAGCTGGTCTGTCAGCTGGAGGACTGGGATCCGGACAAGGTATACGACCGAATCGGCATGGACGAACTCAGCACCGATATACTGGGGGTAAAGGTTCCCATGCTGGAGATCCCGGTAAAACCGGGGCGCAACATACCGATTATCATCGAAACCGCATCCATGAACGAGCGGCTTAAAAAGATGGGGTATCATTCCGCGAAAGAATTCAACCAGAACATCATGCGCTGGCTCGAAAGCGAGAATGCCCGCACCCTTTATTTTTCCAGGGACGATTATTGATTCATAGCGGAGTGGACAATGGTAGAGCTTGAAACGACTATTCGGAACAGGGCGGGCATACACGCGAGGCCTTCGGCCATGATCGCCCAGACTGCGATCAAATTCTCATCGAGAATTTTCCTGGAAAAAAACGGCAATAAGATCAACGCCAAATCCATAATGGGCATAATCACCCTCGCAGCCAGTTTCGGCTCCAAGATTCGGATTACCGCCGAGGGCTCCGACGAGGTGGCGGCCGCGGAGGCGATAAAAGCCCTGTTCGAAAGCGGATTCAACGAAGAATTGGGCTGATTTGCCTTATTTATTCCAAAATTTCCATTCTTCCCCTTGCGCCGAACCCGGATTGATGAAATATACTTAACATTAGGATAGTATAATAATGAAAGAGCTGACCACGCGGCAGCGTGAAATTTTAGAATTCCTCACCGGCTTTATCGAGAAGCACTCGTATCCTCCCACGGTGAGGGAGACTGCCAAAGCTTTTTCAATTTCCATAAAAGGCGCCTACGACCACATAAAAGCCCTGGAAAAAAAGGGTGTCATCAAGCTGCAGGAAAACCGCTCCAGGGCAATCGAGATAGTATCCAAGCGGGAAAACGACGATTCGGTGCTGGAGATTCCCATTCTGGGCGATATTGCCGCAGGCTATCCTGTTTTTGCGGAAGAAAACTGGAACGGCACCGTGCGGATTCCCGCCGAATTCGGCCATGGGGGGCAGTGCTTCGCCCTGAGGGTAAAGGGCGATTCAATGCGGGACGCCGGCATTCATTCGGGAGACCTTGCGGTGATAGAACAGCGCTCCATTGCGGAGAACGGCGAGATCGTCGCTGCCCTCATCGAAGACTCGGCTACCTTAAAGCGCTTTTTCAAGGAAAATAACAGGATCAGACTCCAGGCCGAAAATCCCGACTACAGCCCGATTTTCACCCAGGATGTACGAATCCTCGGTAAGCTCAAGGCCATAATTCGGAGCTACTAAAACCTCATGCCCAGCCCAGCCATTCTGCCCACTTACATTCTCGCAGGCCCGGAGATTGGGAGACGCGAGCTCTTTGTGCGCGAAATCGCCGAAGGCTTGGCTGCCAAAGAAGGGCAGAGGGCGGAGTACAGCCGTGTGTATAGCCAGGATATGCCGCCTGAGCAGTTGGTCGGCTTTTTACGCAACGCCTCGCTCTTCTCGCCGCGGCGCCTTATTGAATACCGGAACGCCGAGGCAGTAAGTTCCAAGCAGGACCAGGAAGCCCTCATCGCCTATATCAGAAACCCCGCACAGGACGCCGTGCTTCTGCTAGTCACCGAGGCCTACGGCTTGGCCAGGGGCCTTGAGGAGGCGGTGGGATCGAAGGGAAAAAAGATTTTTTGGGAGCTTCGGGATTCTGAAAAGCCCGCCTGGCTCAGAGACCGACTGGCTAGGGACAGGCTTGCGGCGGAGAGCGATGCCATAGAGACAATGCTCGAACTCGTGGAGAACGAAACCTCGGCCCTGGAATCAGCCTGCACCGTTCTGGCCGCCTGTTTCCCAGCCCAACACCGCCTGAGCCCCGAGGATATCGAATCGGTTCTCTCCCGTTCCAGACGGGAGGACGCCTTCAGTCTCTTCGACAGGATGGTTCAGGCTGATATCGATTCGGCCTTGAGCGTGCTGGACGCCCTTTTATCCGACCGGCAGAGCGAATCCTCCCAGATCATGGCGGCCCTTATATGGAGTTTCAGAACCCTTGAACGGCTGCACCGCAGTCTGGCTCAGGGATTAGAGCTTGAAGAAGCCTTCAGGACGGAAAAAATCAGCAGCAAGACAGGGCAGCGAAAATTCAGGGCGGCCTTGGGCCGTTATACCAGCGAGGAATGCGCGAGGATACTCAGGGCGGCATCGGAGACCGAGGCCGCCCTGCGCGCAGGCTACCCCGCCTCCTTCGCCCGAAGCTTTCTTCAGCTTTTTATCCGCTCCGCCATGATGCTGAAGGGCGGGGGGCTTATCTTGTCGGGCTGGAAGGAAGAAGAGTACTATCCATTCGATTGAGCATAAAGGAATCGCGATGTCCAATACGGTAAACAGAATTACACTTTCCTCCCGCAGCATAATCCTGGTGGGCACAGCCCATATATCCCGGGACAGCGTCGCCGAGGTGGAATCCATTATCGCCGAGGAAAAGCCCGGAAGGGTTTGCGTCGAGATAGACCAGACTCGCTATCAGTCCATGACCCAGGGTTCACGCTGGGAAAATCTGGATATTAGCAAGGTGCTCAAAGAGGGAAAGGGATTTTTCCTGCTTGCCAACCTGGCTCTTTCTGGATTTCAAAAACGCATGGGAGCCGGGGTGGGCGTAAAGCCCGGCGAAGAAATGATGGCTGCCATAAATGCTGCCGAAGCGGCGGGCATTCCCTGGTCCTGCTGCGACAGGGACGTTCAGATCACGCTTAAGCGCGCCTGGGCCAGGTCCAATTTTTGGAACAAATCAAAACTTCTGGCCAGTCTGATCAGCTCGGCCTTCAGCAACGAAAAGCTTTCGGAAGAAGAAATCGAGCAGCTCAAGAACAAGAGCGAGCTCGAACAGATGATGAACGAGCTGGCCGAATACCTGCCCTCGGTCAAGGAAGTCCTTATCGATGAGCGGGACCGCTATCTGGCCTCCAAGATTTTTCTTTCGCCGGAGGAGCATGTGGTGGCGGTGGTGGGAGCGGGCCATATGGCGGGCATCGAGCGCTGGCTTAAAAAACTGGACTCGGGCGAGGTAAAGCCCGATGTTTCAGAAATCGATGTGGTACCGCCCAAGGGCGGGTTTTCGAAGATTTCGGCCTGGATCGTCCCCCTGATTATTGTTGCGCTTATCGTTATCGGCTTTTTTCGCTCAGGAACTCAAGCCAGTCTCGATCTGATGTGGCGCTGGGTT
>JAVEYV010000235.1:0-4058 GCA_034003305.1 Spirochaetia bacterium
CGGGTTCGAGGTCGATCTCGGACATGGACTCAAGGGCTTCCTCCCCTCATCCAAGGCGGACATTCAGCGGGTTGAAAACGGCGCTGAGTTTGTCGGCCTCAAGAGCAGCTTTTATCTCGAGCGGCTCTATTCCGAGAAAAAAATCAACATAATCCTCAACCGCCGCAGGTGGCTCGAGGAAGACATCGACAAGCGCCGGGAAGCCTTCTTCCAGACCGTGCAGATCGGCGACACCGTCAAGGGCGTGGTCAAGAGCTTTACCAGTTTTGGGGCTTTTATCGACCTGGGCGGCTTCGATGGACTTTTACATATTAACGACATGAGCTGGGGCCATGTTACCCGACCCAAGGATTACGTTCGAAAGGCTGAGGAGATCGAACTCAAGGTTATCAGGCTCGAGCCCGAGGAAAAGCGTATTAACCTTTCCCTCAAGCACTTCAGCCAGGATCCCTGGTTCACCTTCGAAGAAAAGTATCACGTCAACGACATAGTCAAGGGCAAGGTGACAAAGCTCACCGATTACGGCGCCTTTATAGAGCTGGAGGAGGGAATCGAGGGGCTTGCCCACATTTCCGAATTCTCCTGGGTTCGCAAGGTGCACAAGCCCGACGACATGCTCAAGGCCGGCGATATCGTGGATTGCATGATTCTTGGCTACGACATCCAGGCCGGAAAGGTTTCTCTTGGTCTCAAGCAGGTTCAGGCCAATCCCTGGGACAACATCAACGAAAGCTACCCCGTTGGCATGAGGCTCACCAGGAAGATCGTCAAGGTAACCAATGCCGGTGCCTTTATCGAATTGGAAGAGGGCATTGACGGATTCCTTCACGCCGACGACCTCTCGTGGACCAGCAGGATCAAGAATCCCGCGTCGATGCTCCACGAAGGCGAGGAAATCGAGGTTGTGGTCATCGAGAGCAGCCCCGAGGAGCGGAACATCCGCCTGGGCGTCAAGCAGCTTTCCGAGGATCCCTGGAGATCTTTCTCCAAGGCATTCCGGGTTGGCTCCATCGTCGAGGGCACGGTTTCCAACGTTACGGATTTCGGCGTCTTTGTACGGGTACAGGGCGACATTGACGGCTTAGTCAAAAAGCAGGACCTGTCTTCCGATCGGGACGAATCCTGGGACGATGCCTTGAAGAAGTTCTCGGCCGGTCAGGCGGTAAAGGCTGTGGTTATCGACCTTAGCCCCGAACGCCAGAAGCTCGGTCTGTCCATCCGCGACCTTGTACAGCGCCAACAGCGGGAAGAAATCTCCAAGTTCATGCAGAGCGAGGAAGAGGCCGGCGGCTATACCATCGGCGACCTTCTCAAAGAACGCGATACGTCCAAGAAGAATTCCTGAACACCTTAGGCGCTAAGGATGATCGGGAAAAGACAAGGCCATGGTAGGGAATATTGATCAGGCGAAGTTCGAGTTGCTCGTTGAGGTCTGTGCCCTCATCAACTCGAATTACGCCGACGGCAAGGCCTTAGTTTCCCAAATAATTGAATCATCCAGCAGGCTCGTCGGCGCTGAAGCGGCGAGCCTGCTGCTGTATGACCCCGTGGCCGGCAAGTTGCGCTTCGAGATAGCCCTCGGTCCTAAAAAGGCCGAGCTTACCGGTCGGCTTATCGACCCCGGCGAGGGAATAGTCGGCTGGGTCGTGCGGGAGGGACAGTCCCTCATCGTCAACAATCCAGAGAGCGACCCCCGATTCTCGCCCACCATATCCAAGGAAGTAGATTTCCCCACCCGGTCTATTCTCGCGGTTCCAATGAAGGTGAAGGGTAGTCTGGTCGGGGTTATCGAGGCAATCAATAAAACCAAGGGAAGGTATTTTCTCCAGGAAGACCAATATTGGCTCGAGCTCTTTGCGCTGCAGGCGGCTATCGCCGTCGAAAACGCCCGGTACCTGGAAAAAACCTCAGTTGAACTCTCCTATTTGAGCGACAAGGCTCAGGCTAACTCGGGCTGGCATAACCTTATCTACGCATCGTCCACGATGGCCGAAAAGGTCGAACTGGTGGACAGGATAGCTCCCAGCGAAGCCTCGGTGCTGATTCTGGGTGAAAGCGGGGTAGGGAAGGAACTCTTCGCCGAAAGGCTGCACAGGGCTTCAAAGCGTGCCTCAAAACCCTTTATCCGGGTTAATTGCGCCAACCTTCCTGAGCCCCTGCTGGAGAGCGAACTCTTCGGCCACGTGCGGGGAGCCTTTACCGATGCCTATCAGGACCGGAAAGGCCGCTTCGAGGTGGCGGACGGCGGAACGATTTTCCTGGACGAGATCGCCGAAATGCCGCTGCGGCTGCAGTCCAAGCTTTTGCGGGTACTGCAGCAGAAAACCTTCGAGCGCCTGGGTTCTTCGGAAACGGTTTCGGTGGACGTGCGGATAGTAACCGCAACAAACAGGGACCTCGAATCCATGGTATCCGCCGGAGAGTTCCGATCCGACCTCTATTACCGGCTCAACGTGCTTCCTCTCTATATTCCGCCCCTAAGGGAACGAAAAGAGGACATCCCCGTGCTGGCGGAGCACTTTCTGAAAAAAGCCGCCAGGGAGACAAACAAGGCCATACGGGGCTTTTCGGATTCGGCGATGGAGAATATGCTCTCCTACGCCTGGCCTGGCAATGTCCGCGAGCTGGAAAACGCTGTGGAACGGGCTGCTGTCATGGCCAGACAAGAGCTTATCGGCAGCGCCGATCTCATGATCGGCGGCAAGGGCCAGGATATCGACGAATTCAGGGGAAAAAACCTGCGCGATGCGGTAAATGTTTTTAAAACGCATTTTATCCGTAAATCTTTGGAATTACATGGTTGGAACCAGACCGAGACGGCCAAGTCCCTGGATATCCAGAGGACTTATCTGTCCAGACTGATCAAAGAACTGAGCATAGCACAACCTAAGGAGTAACTGTGGAAAGCAAGGCGCGACTCATAAAGCCTGACAAGGTAGAGGAAAAGACTGCGGCTGAAAAGCTGTCTGATTTTATAACCAAGAATAAAAAGGTTTTTGTCGGTATAGTGGTGATTCTCTGCTTGGCCCTTGTTGGAGTGGGAATTTACACACTTGTATCCAGCAGCTATGCGAAGAACTCGTCCAGGGCGATGGAAGAAGTTAAGACCAAGATCGTCGCCTGGAATAACGAGACTGACGAGACAAAAAAAGCCGAGATGGAAGGGGAAATCATTCCCGCGCTGGAGAACATCGCCGCAAAGTGGCCCCGATCCTTCGCGGCTCAGCAGGCGCTTTACGGCATTGCAAGTCTTTACGGTGTAAAAAAAGACTGGATTCAGGCCGAAAGCTTTGCCCTGCAGTCCGCAGACCGCAAGGCTGGAACCTACGTAGTGCCGATGGCCCTGGAAATCGCGGCTGCCGCCGCAGAAGAGCAGGGCAAGACCGAAGAGGCGATCGGCTATTACCAGCGAATCGTAGAAAAGCATAAAGACGCCAATCCCAATATCGCTCATACTTATTTTTCCCTCGGACGCCTCAAGGAGAGCAGCGCAGACTATTCCGGAGCCCTGGAATACTACAACACGCTCCTGGCGGACTTCTCCGGCACCGATTGGGCCCTCCTGGCCAAAAACCGGGTTGTATACCTCAAAGCCCAGGGGTATGATAACTAAGTAACGACGACTGCAATTATATAAAAAAGGCGGATTCGAAAGCGGCAGTCTTCGAATCCGCCTTTTTTACAGGAGAGTCCAGGATTGAGCGGGAAGGGTGCTAAATCATTATGCAAAATAACAATACTCGCGCTTGGGCTGGCGCTTTCTCTCTTGAGTTGCGGTATAAGCACTACGGCCTACTTGTATTCTCCGTTGACTTTTTCAGTTACTCAGGCAGATATCAGCATCAGTAATGACGGCGCGAATTATGAGCCATCGGAAGGCAGCAATCAGACATTCCTCGGGATCGACATCTACTACAGAATATTTCAGAATCGCCCCGATGCCGTCATTGTTCATGAACAACTTATTAGCGCTGGCGATAGATATTATGGCAATCCGGATGCTTTTATGGATTCAACTGAAACCAGCGGCTTCTACCATATGCGCAAGGCTTCGAATT
>JAVEYV010000236.1:0-4079 GCA_034003305.1 Spirochaetia bacterium
TTACTAGATCAAAAAAGTATTTTGGTAGATTACTCTCTTTAATTACTTTATCATCAGCAAGGACAACGGCATGCTCTATAACATGCTCAACCTCTCTAATATTGCCAGGCCAGTCGTATTGAAGAAACAAGTTTATACATGAATTAGACAGCATGGTTTCTTTTCCATATTTTTTATTGTTTAGATCAAGAAAATGCTGAATTAGCGCTAAAATATCAATTTTATGTTCTCTCAATGGTGGTATCTCTAGTGTAAATGTATTAATACGATAGAACAGATCTTTTCTAAATTCTCCTTTAGCTACCATCTCTTCAAGGTTTTTATTTGTAGCAGCAATTACTCTAACATCTACATTAATTGTCTTAGTGCCTCCAATTCGTTCATACTCTTTTTCTTGAAGAAACCGAAGAAGCCGCGGCTGCATGAACAGCGGCATATCACCAATTTCATCAAAAAACATTGTCCCTTTGTTAGCTTTTTCTATTTTGCCCGCCTTCCCTCCTCTTATAGCGCCAGTAAATGCTCCTTCTTCATAACCGAAGAGTTCGCTTTCGATTAAAGAATCAGGTATTGCTGAACAATTAATAGCGACAAAAGCATTCTCCTTTCTCATGCTTGCTTTATGAATTGCCTGTGCAACCAGCTCTTTACCAGTACCACTTTCACCTAGAATTAGAACACTGGAATCTGTTTCAGCAATACGCCAAGCCAGGACCAATTGGTTCTTAAGTTTCTTGCTACTTCCAATTATTGAAGAAAAAGCTTCAGGCAATACAATATCGCTTTTTAGCTCTTTCTCAAGATAATCATTAATTGTGTTTAATTTCTCAAGCTGATTGGCCATAATATGAAATTGGGTTTTATCAAAAAAACTTGAAATTGCTCCCTTAACTTCGTGTTTAACGATAATCGGCATAATATTTGCGACTATTGTCTTTTGAACACTTTCAACATTAATGGTATCTTCGTATCGAAACGGCTTCCCCGTTTTTAACACTTCAATAATCTTCGCATTCGGTTCAATATCAGATAGCCTCTTATTTAAAATATGATGGGGTTGAACACCTAGGATTCGCATATATGCTTTATTGGCGAATTGAACCTTCAATTCGTTATCAATAATTATTATCCCCTCATCAAGCGAGTTAAAGGCATCCTGCAGGTAAGGTTTTGTAGAGAGTTTTTGAAGCTGATTATCCTGTAAATCATCGTCAGAGCTTTCAATTCTACCAAGAACACTCAAACGGAACATATCGTTTTTCGAGATTATCCCAATTAGTTTCTCGGATTCGTCTAAAACTAATGCAACCGCACAATCAGGTTGTGTAAAAAATTCTTCAATAATTTCATTAAATGTCACATTATACTTTACTCTTATATACAAAGAGGAAATACATGTCTCGATGGTAGTTTTTGGATCGGATTTTTCCAACAGGTCCTTTAAACGAACTACACCTATCAATCGACTATCAACGTCAAGAATTGGAATGCTAGAGAAGTTATGCTTTTTAAATATTTCTTTTGCAGTATATACAGTATCAGTAATATTGAGTGAAATAATGCAGGTCGACATGATATCTTGAGCTATCATTTTTAGTCCTTATGTACAGTTGAACTGCTCATAAAACCAACATGATGTATGCAAAATATCTTCTGTAAAAGGTTTTAAGGATGTAAGGGTAATATGATTATTAGTAAAAGTCCAGGATGTTTCATACCAATTATCCAATCAAAGTAGTTATTTCCCCTTTTAGTCATAGTTTATGCCTATACCTTCTCCCCCACCCCGCCCGAAAAATGGGTCCGCGACCTCGGAAGCCGCATCGCGCACTACCATATCCACGACAACGACAAGTCCGACGACCAGCACTATGCCCCCGGCAAGGGGACGATCGATTTTGCAGGTCTTTTAGAGAAAATATCGGGCTCCTCGCCGCAGGCGACCCTATCCATGGAAGTGGACAGCGGTATGGAAGAGAGTCTTAAGGGACTTGAATTTATTCGACAAAGGATCGGATAGGCGCGAGAGGCCGCCAGATCCATGGGGACGCCACAGAGCCAAAAATGAGCATACCCAGAAGTATGCAGAGATTCCCTACCTTTTAAGGCAGCGCTTGGCGGCTATCCGGCCCGTCATGACGGCGGTAGGACCGCCGGCAGGGCTGTAGACCCACTTGCCGGCGGCGTATACGTCGGGCAGGGCTGTCTTTACCGAATCCGCCATACGGAACATACTCGTCACGACAGGGATGTCCTGCTCGAACGACCAGCCGACGATAGATCCTTCCGAGCTCCTGGCCCGTTCATAGATAGACACAGGCGAAAAGGAGAAGCGGAACAGCAGCTTGTCTTTCAGCCCGGGGTAGATGCTGGATGAAATCGCTTCGATAAATTCGTCTTCCACGCGCTGCTTGAATGCGTCATGCCAGCCCGCTTCCATAATTCTCCGAGTCAGTTCGAAATCGAACAACGCACTGATTATAATTCCTGTCTTTCCCGCCGGGGCCGCATCGGGATCGCGCAGGACGGGGATAGATATCTCAAAGGTATTGTAGCGGCAGAATTTGTGCAGCCACGCATAGATTTCGTCCTTTTGAACCGTATCCCAGTGCTCCAGCAGAGCTTTGAGTTCGGCGATATGGATCTGCCCAAGACCCTTTCTGTCGGGTGTATAGAACAAGTGTCCAGTGGCTATTTTTCCGAAGGACTCAGGCGGAAGATCCACGGCCAGGAACACTGAGAAGACCGATTCGGCGCCCTTGCGCTGGAGTAACTTTTCTTTGCGTTGGGCGAACGAAGCTTGCGCTTTTTTCTCCATTCCTGCGGAATCGCTCATCGCGTATAATGCCTTCAAGTCTCCGGTCCATATCATTTTATTGTAATGGTAGGTATTTCCGGCGGTATCGGTTATAACCTTGGCGCCGGGATCCACTTTCGCGACCTCGGTATCGAGACGCAGTTCTCCGCCGCGCTTCCGTATGACTTCGACCAGCGTTTGGATAAAGGCCCCTACTCCGCCCTTCGGATAGAGATAATCATTGTAGAGGGCGAAATAGCTCAAGGCGAAAAAAACCGGCGTCTTGCGGAAAAAATGCTGGCCGACAATATCCTTCAGCGATTGATTGGAGGAGAGTTCGTCCAGGCGTTCCTCGAAGGGCGTGTCCATCTTTGAAATGCGGTACAAGGTCTTGAGTAATTTCAGCATCCATGCGACCAGCGAAGGCACCAGGATGAGGATGTTTTTTTTCTTTTTGGAGAACAGGGGGCTGTCGACGCCGTAGAGGGTTTTCATGTTTCCGATGACAGCGTGGATTGCCGCGATGATCCTGTCCACATCCTGAACGCTTTCCGGATACAGGCTTTTGAGCATATCAGCGTAGACATGGAGGTCCTGCTCGCCGCTTAGGCGTATCAGCGCATCCTCAATTCCCAGGGAAATCGGATTGGGCAGCATTTGGATATCGAGGCCGAATTCCTTGATCATGGGCTTTACCAGGCCGGCGTTAACCAAGGCTCGCGCACCGCCTTCGAAACGAAAGCCCTCGCGCGCGAAGGAGTTCATCAGTCCACCGCAGTACTCATTTTTCTCGATGAGAAGAACATCCTTGCCTTTGTGCGCAAGGCTCAAGGCTGCGGTAAGCCCCGCGAGGCCGCCGCCTACTACGATGATATCCTTGTGCGTCACAGCTTTACCCCTTTTTGGCCAAGCAGCGCAATGGTCCTTTCCCATAGCGCCTGGGCCGCCTCCATGTCCCTGGCCGGAGGAGCCAGTTCTTCTTCCGTCGTCAGATGAAAGAACACATCGCTCTTTTGCGCAAGACCCTCCGAGGCCCCGAGGTAATAGAGCGCTTCGGCGGATATGTCGGGAGTCGCGGAGCGCGCGTCGATGATATTTTTTTTATACCATTGGTACAGTTTACCGTTGTCCTTGCCCGTCTGTGTCCGCACCATGCCCGGATGCATAGCGTTGATGGTTACAGTATAGGGCGCCAATTCCCGGGCGAAGATATGCATAGACAAATGTTGGGCGAGCTTTCCGGCGCCGTATCCCTTGAGCCCGGACTACCTGTTTCGCTCCC
>JAVEYV010000237.1:0-4068 GCA_034003305.1 Spirochaetia bacterium
AGTACCGAAGCCAACTTCCAGTTGTACTTGGGCGCGGCTGAAGCGAAGGCTAGGGCGACGAGCAGCAGCGCTGCTACTAAAACAAATCTCCTCTTCATACGAAAACCTCCTGGATTGACAATCCGGATAAAAGATTGGACAGCTTACTAAAACTGTCAAACAAAACTATAATCTATGATTAGCGCGGAGTCCATATAGCAATTTTGTATTCCACAATATGGAATCAGGAGGAAGGATGGATAGGCTAAGCGGGAAAAACGCTCTCGTTACCGGCGGCGGCTCAGGCATAGGGCTGGCGATCGTCAAAGAGTTGGCGTCCCAGGGCGCGAATGTCTTTATCCACTATCACCGCAGCGGAGATACCGCGAAGGCTGTATCGGCGGAACTGCGTTCCCGGGGGCTGGATTCCCAGGCTGTACAGGCCGATCTCTCGGTTGAGTCAGGCGCCAGATCGCTGGCTGATTTTGTGTCCTCCCGTTGGGATCACCTGGATGTTTTGGTGAATAACAGCGGCGATCTGATCGCCCGTCAGAGTCTTGAGCAGCTGGAGATGGAGTATTACCGAAAGGTCATGGCGGTCAATCTCGATTCCAACATTCTGGTAACCAAGGCCTTACTGCCCCTGCTCAAAAAGGCAGGCTCCTCCTCGGTGGTAAACCTTTCATCCCTGGCCGGTCGAAAGGGGGGCCATGGGGGTTCGGCGTTTTATGCCACCACCAAGGGAGCCATCCTCACCCTTACCCGAGCCCTATCCACCGAGCTGGCGTCCTACGGCATAAGGGTTAACGCGGTGGCGCCCGGTCTTATCCTCGGTTCTTCTTTTCACGCCATTCACAGCACCGAGGAATCCAAGCAGGCCACAATCGCGCAAATACCACTCAAGAGAGCGGGCAACTGCGAAGACGTCGCCAGGGCGGTCGCTTTTTTCGCTGGTGAATACGACGGTTTTATAACCGGCGCCACCCTGGACATAAACGGCGGAATTTACATGGCCTAGAGACGTCAGCGCGGGGCTATCACGGGACGTTTTAATGGTCCCTGTTGCTTAGGTAGCGTTGGCCGCTATTGTAGCTTTCGGATTCTCACCTCGATGCCCGATTCGGCAGCCAGCTCTTTTAGAAGAAGGCTCGTATCCGTATTGCCGAAGTGGTAGGGGTAGAGAATTTTTGGTTTTACCATGCGCGCCGCTTCCGCAGTCTGTGCCGGCGTCATTGTAAAGGGCAGATTCATTGGCAGAAAGGCTATGTCTATTTCGCCCAACTCGGCCATTTCGGGAATGGGTTCTGTGTCGCCCGCCACATAGATTCTAAGATCGCCCACCGTCAGTATGTAGCCATTGTCCTTACGCTCTTTCGGGTGATAATTCGTCCTGCCTTGCGTGACGTTGTACGCCGGTACAGCACTGACGGAGATTCCCGCGGCTTGGAGGTTCTGGGAATGCTCGAGGGCTTCTCCGTAGCCGAGTTTTTTCCGGGACGATTCGTTCAGTACTACCCTCGTATCATCATTCCGCAGGGCGGCGATCGATGAAGAATCCAGGTGGTCCCCGTGTTCATGGGTGACAAGGACCAGGTCAGCCTTGGGGAATTTGGCGAAATCGCCGTACTGCTTGACCGGATCTATGTAGACGAGCTTGCCTGAAAATTCGAGGGCGAGGGTCGCATGGCCGAGGAAGGTAATCTTAAGCTCTCCCTTCCCCGTATCGAAAAAATCGAACTCCTTGCCTTCGGCGCCGGACAGGGCGAAGCTTGCCTGGCCGAAGGCGAGAGCGAAAAGAGAAACAAGGGCGAGGGTTCTCGCTGCGGAAATCCTGTATCGCTTTCGTATCATAAAAACCTCCATAAGCGCAGTAAATATTATAAAAAATATATATGATGCAGGCTGGAGTCAAAAAAATAGAAAAAAAGAGAAACCGGACCAATTTCCAAAATCTGTGAACTTTTGAAAAAAGCCTTACTCGTTACTATTTCTATTGACGACCCAATATCAAAATGATATCATATGAATATCGGTCGCTGAGCGACCGGGGAGGAATATAATGGAATATCCTTATTCCAAGGAAACCGTGCTGAAGGCTAAGAATGGCATGGCTGTGCTGATACTGTCCCTTCTCTTGATGATCGCAAGTTTTGCGGCGATAGGAGCGGGAGGAATCATCCTTGACGAGAACGGATCCTCGGCGGCGGGGCTGATCCTTCTCGTAGCGGGAATACTCTATTCGCTCGTCGGTTGGATTCCCTTCATGGGACTGAAAATTCTTAAGCCCCAGGAAGCCCTCGTGCTGACCCTCTTCGGCAAATATATCGGCACGCTCAAGGGTGAAGGCTTTTTCTTCGTCAATCCCTTCGTGTCCGCGGTAAACCCCGCAGCCGGTGCCGGGGCGGCAACCGCATCGGAAGATCAGAACCCGCTTCCTCAGGCAATGAAGGCCGGCAGCTCGGGCAAGATCAATCTCCCCTCTAAAACAATTTCTTTAAAATCCATGACCCTGAACAACAATAAACAAAAGGTAAACGATTCCCTGGGCAATCCGGTGGAAATCGGCATCGTAGTCATCTGGCGGATCGTCAATTGCTCGATGGCGGTGTTTAATGTGGACAATTACAAGGCTTTTCTCTCTATTCAATGCGACTCCGCCCTGCGCAATATCGCCCGGCTGTACCCCTACGATATCGCCGAGGCGGGCGAGGAAATGACTCTGCGCGGTTCCAGCCAGGATGTGGCGGAAAAACTCAAGACCGAGATTCAGTCCAGGGTTATGGTGGCGGGCATCGAAGTTCTGGAGGCGCGGATAACGCACTTGGCCTACGCTCCCGAGATCGCCGCAGTCATGCTGCAGCGCCAACAGGCCACGGCCATTATCGATGCGCGCAAGATGATCGTGGACGGCGCGGTGGGCATGGTAGAGATGGCCTTGGCCAAGCTGAGCGAGAATAATATTGTCACCCTCGACGAGGAACGCAAGGCCGCCATGGTGAGCAACCTCCTGGTGGTGCTCTGCGGCAACAAGGACGCCCAGCCCGTCGTCAATTCAGGATCGATCTACTAGCAGTCATGGACCAGAAGAACGAAAAGGATAAAAAGCAAATACTGCTGCGGCTCTCGCCGCAGCTCTGGCGGGATGTAGCCGCCTGGGCCGAAAACGACTTCCGCTCGATCAACGGCCAGATCGAATACCTTCTGAGCGAGGCTGTCCGCCGCCGGAAGAAAACTTCCGGCGGCGGAGCCGGCTCAGATAGTGCCTCAAACCAAGGGCTATAAGGCCTCGAGGGTCCTGTCGATTATCTCAGCCCGAGCTGAATTACCGCCGGAACAGTTCTTCGAAACAGCTTGCACTTTTTCTGATTCAAGTGGTAGGATGACTTCGCTAATCCCGTGACAGCGATACAAGGGTGCTATGAGGAAGGTCGCGGCTAGGTTGGAAAGGAGAATCCGGGTGCCCGTCGAGCCGATCAAACGCGTTTCTGTGGTAGAGCAGGCTATTTCAAAGATATATGACCTAATCTTAAGCCAAAACCTTAAAGAGAACGATAAACTGCCGCCCGAGCGCCAACTCTCGGAAATGCTGGGCATCTCCCGCAACTCCCTGAGGGAGGCTATTCGCGTCCTCGATATGCTGGGCGTGCTCAGAGTGGACCAGGGCAGCGGCATGGTGATCGATTCTTCCCGGGTTTCCGACGCGGTCACAAAACATCTCACCTTTGCCCTTCTCATGAATCGGGAAAAGATGAACGAACTTTTCGAGGCGCGGATTGTGGTGGAGACCGAATGCGCAGGGCTTGCGGCCTTGCGGGCCAGCGAAGAAGAGCGCGCCTTGCTGCATCGTACTTACGGAGAACTCTGCGGCTCGCGATCCGACAGACCAAAGAGCATTGCCCTGGAAATCGAGCTTCATACTATCATCGCCCGAGCGGCCCATAACTCGGTGCTTGAAAAAATCCTGAACTCCCTCAAGCAAATTCTTAAAGAGAGCCGGGAGGCCACTGTCCCCCATACCGGAGTTACCCCCGAGACAGTCAAGGTTCACGAAAGGCTCATCGCCGCCATAGACGCCAGGGACTCTCAAAG
>JAVEYV010000238.1:0-4056 GCA_034003305.1 Spirochaetia bacterium
AAAGTGCTGAAAAAACATTTTTAACAGATGTCGCAATACTTGAACCGCGGGTCCCAGCATAGCAGACTCTCAAAATAGTTATATTTTCTTAATTAATTTACCAAGTTTTCTTGACAGCTTCATCGAAAGCCATAGACTTAAATTTATAAAAATGTTTATGGAGGATACAAATGAAGCTACGCCCTGTCTTCACTGTTCTTATCCTAATGATGGCTCTAGGCTTTTTGGGCTGCGATTTAGCCGGCGGATCGGATGATGATTTAGGCATACCTTCATCGGGGGCCGACAATACTCCGGTAAGTGCGGATGACGCAAAAGCCCTTTATTTAGCAGCCTCTGAGGCGGTATTCGATAAAGTTAACCCCTTGAATGATGATGATTCGAAAGGAATTACGCCGAAGGCAGATGCCGATGGGTTTGAGACAATAGATTTTCCTTTGGAACAGTTGTCAGGGAATGGATTAACCACTTCAGGGAGGGTGTCGGGAAAAACAAAATCGGAAATGCCCATTAACTTAGCTCAGGGCAGTTACGACCTTGTTAATGACATTACCTTCGACTTGAACGGTACTATGGATAAATTCACAGTCACCGACCCGAATGATCCGAATAAATCCTATACTGTTTCAGGAACCTTGGTTCATTACATGCGTATGGTTATGACAATGACCATGACTGTAGCTAGCGATCTTTCAATGACATTTTCTGGAAAACTGGATTTCGAATTAAAAGTTACCACCTCTTTCGCGGTAAAGCGTTCCGACGGCACCGGCGCCCGATTCCTGTTTGTCTTTGAGGATAATCCCGCCGAGATAGATCTCGCCTCGGTGACTGCCGACGAATCAGGGCAAGTAAATGGAGCCAATGCATACGATAAAAAAGCTAAGCTGTACACGTATAACGATGCTGGTGACCTTATCTCGGAATCGGATGTCGCTCTTAAAGATACGCCATGGATGATGAGTGATATGATGGGCGGCCCAGTTATGTCGGCGGGAGGTGGCGGTGGTAGCGGAGGCGGAGGCTCTCCGGATAACCCGAACCAAGCGCTTATCAGAATGTTTTTGGGAGCCCTAGATAAAGCTGTGCAAGCTGTAGGTTATACCGAGAGTGTATCAGGCAATGTTGTAACGCGTACTTTCAACAATTATCTATTAAATCCAGATAATATAACCCTACATGGAACTGAAAGCCAGACCTACAGTTCCATGCCCCTAAGTCCAGAGAAGCAGACAGCCGGAGCTATGGATATTACTTTTTCAGGTACAGGTATAACTGGAACTCCTCGGTTTATTTTGGAAATGACCGTCAGCGGCAGCCCTCCTGTACGTACTTTTACTATTTGTACAATAGACGGGGTGGATATGATGACCGACTATATGACTATGGCGAAATAGATCCAAATTATTCTTGGTTCATTCGACTGGCTTTGTTCCTGTCGGGGCCTGTGGTATAGTGCTGCAGGCCCTTTTAATTTTTAGCCGCAGGCTAACGGGTTAAAAGGCCAATACACATAGGCCCGGGCATGAAAAAATTTATCCAAGTGCTTTCGCAAAGGTCGACGGCAGTATTTTTTTCTCTAGTTCTGCAGATAGCTGTCCTCGTTGCGGTATTAGTGGCATTCTCGGGTTCCTTCTATTTATTTTCCGCCGCAAGCCTCGCCCTCAGCTTTATCGTCGTCATTTGGATTCTCAACGACTCTAAAAATCCGGCCTTTAAGCTTGCATGGATCATACCGATTCTTGCCTTCCCAATTTTTGGTGGAATCTTCTATTTACTATTCGGAAGAAACAGGCTCGACAGCCGAATGCGCGATAACCTGGCAAAGGCGGCTTCCTTTGTTTCCGACGCCTCGTCTGGCGAGGAGCTGATACAGGAGGCTCAGGGCTCTAGGGGATACCGAGGCGATGCTAAGGAGCTCCAGGGCACCCCGGGAGGCGAGGATTCCCTGAAGGCTCTGGAAGCCCTGGACCTCGGCGCCGCTCTCCAGGCCCGCTACATTAGCAATGCTTCGAAGACAAGCCTTTCTCGTCTGAGCAACACAGTTTATTTGAGTCCTGGCGAGACAGCCTTTTCGGCTATTCTGCGGGAGCTCGAAGCGGCGAGGCACTATATTTTTCTGGAGTTCTTCATTATCGCCGAAGATGGAATGTGGTCCTCGATTTTTGAGATTTTGGAACGGAAGGCTAAAGCAGGCCTTGATGTTCGGGTTATGTACGATGATTTTGGCGGTATGGGCCGCCTCCCTCGAGACTACTATAAAACGCTTAGATCCAAGGGAATCCGATGCGCTGTTTTCAATCCCTTCAGGCTGATTCTCTCATCGACTCACAATCACCGGGATCATCGAAAAATTCTCGTGATCGACGGCACTACCGCCTTTACCGGCGGCATCAATCTCGCCGACGAATATATCAACAAGATCGAACGTTTTGGCCACTGGAAAGACAACGCCCTTATGATTAAAGGCGAAGCGGTGGGGGATTTTACCCGGATGTTTTTACGCCTGTGGAACTTCGCAGCGCCGGATCGCTCTGATCTGCCCAGGATTCCCGCAAACCGGGAGCCCGCGAAGATTGTTGGAGACGGCTTCGTGCTGCCCTATGAGGACAATCCCCTGGATGAGGAACCTGTGGGGGTGAATGTCTATCTCAGCTTGATAATGAAGGCGAAGCGATATCTCTACATAACAACGCCTTATCTCATCATCGACGAGGGGCTTTCAGGCGCTCTGTGCCTGGCGGCCAAGAGCGGCGTTGATGTTCGCATCATAACCCCGGGGGTGCCGGACAAGTGGTATGTGCACGCGGTTACCAGGGCTAACTATCGCCCCTTGCTCAAGGCAGGGGTAAGGATATTCGAGTACAGCCCTGGCTTTATTCATTCGAAGAGCTTTCTTGCCGACGACAAGGTGGGAACGATCGGTACGATCAACTTGGATTTCCGGAGTTTCTACCTTCACTTTGAATGCGGAGTCTGGCTCTATGGCTGTACAAGCCTTTTAGCCTTAAAAGAGGACTTCCTGGCCACGCAGGACGCTTGCAGGGAAGTGACGATGCCGGAACTGGACAAAGAAAAACTCTACCGCAAGGCATCAGGCTGGCTGCTCAAGGTGTTTTCCCCGCTCTTTTAGCTTCGTCCTGTCTTTTTTAGGGTCAGATCGCTCCTGGAATCGTTCTTTCCATCTGTCCGATCTCGAAAGCCTGGGCCGATATAATGAGACCCTGCTCTTCGATGTAGGTTTTTACAACATCACCTATCGAGACTACTCCAACCAGCGTCTCACCGTCTTTTACCGGTAAATGCCTGAACTTGCGGGCTGTCATGAGCTTGAGACAGTCTTCTATGGAGGTTGAGGGTTCCACGAACCAGGGGTCTGGGGTCATGATTTCCTTAACTTTTGTTAAATCGCAGCTCCGGCCTTTTATGATGATCTTTCGCGCCAGATCTCGCTCGGAGAATATGCCTGCGAGTTTGCCGCCATCATTCAGCACGAGTATTGCTCCGATATTTTTCTCGCTCATCTTCACCAGGGCGTCCACCACCAAGGCATCAATGCCGATGCTTACGATTTCACTACCCTTGGCGCTAAGGATATCTTGTACCTTTTTCATAGCATTAGCCTCCATTACCTATATCTGTCCGATTGTATAACAAATATTAGTTATTTACAATATTGCAATGGCCGAGGCTATAGTCAAGTCTCTGATAATGAAGCAATGTGAAAACATGGTTTTTAGACAAAAAAACCGCGGTCTTAAGAAGACCGCGGCAGTCTGGAATAGCCCCTAGGGGAGTCGAACCCCTCTTTAAAGATTGAGAATCTTTTGTCCTAACCGATAGACGAAGGGGCCTCGCATGCTAAAGAACTTTCGTAAAAGTTCTTTAGCATGCGCACGAGAATTTTTCCATAAGAAAAATTATCGTGAATCAAAGCAGTGTTTTCAGCAAAAACTCGTGAATCACGGCAATGCGTGCCGCAATACTCGTGAATTCCGATTTTCCCTGCAGGGAAAATCTCGTGGTTGCCTATCGGAATCTGCCTGATGACAGGTG
>JAVEYV010000239.1:0-4053 GCA_034003305.1 Spirochaetia bacterium
GGGGATTCCCAGGGTGATGAGGGGGATCATGGCTCCGCCGGTGGTGGCGTTATTGGCCGCCTCGGGAGCCGCAATGCCCGCCAGATTACCCTTTCCAAAGGATTCTGGATTCTTGGAAAAGCGTTTTGCTTCGTTATAGGCCATGTAGGAAGCTATGGAGCCGCCGGTGGCGGGAATTATCCCAATGATAGTGCCCAAAAGCGAAGAGCCTAGAATTACCTTCCAGAGGCCTTTGAGTTCCTTTGGCCTGGGCAAGATCTCTCCAATCTTGTGCTTGCTGGATACCCGCTGCAGTCTGCCCTCGTTCAAGAGCTCTGCCTGCGACAAAACCTCGGATATGGCAAAGAGGCCGATAAGCACGGGCATAGTGGAAAAGCCGGTGAGCAGCCGGGTTATTCCAAAGGTAAAGCGTTCTGTTCCCAGGGAGGGATTCAGGCCTACCATGGAGAGGAGGAGACCGAAAAAGCCCGAAAGCAGTCCCTTGGTTAGGGAGGATGACGAGACGCTGGCCATGATGGTAAGGCCGAAGATCATAAGGGCGAAATATTCCGAAGGTCCGAATTTCAAGGCAATTTTTGCCAGCTGGGGAGCCAGGAAAATCAAGCAAAGGGTGGAGATGATCCCGCCCGCCGTGGAAGCGACAAGGGCAACTCCCAGGGCTTTGCCTGCCTGGCCTTTTTGGGTAAGCGGATAGCCGTCCAGCAAAGTCGCCGCAGCGGAAGGTGTTCCCGGGGTTGAAATAAGGACGGCTGCGATGGAACCGCCGAACATGGAGCCGCAGAAAAGCCCGCTCATCATGATAAGGGCTGCGGAGGGATCGATATATATAAGGAAGGGAAGCATCAAAATAATGCCTGTAGATCCCGAGAGCCCCGGTATTGCGCCGACAATGATGCCGCCCATCACTCCGATAACGAGAAAATGTATGTGCGTAAGAACATAGAGAATCGCTTCGACTATTCCCGGCACGGCAATTCTCCTCTCACCAAATAAATGAGCGGGGCAGGGGAACGCGGAAGGCGCTCCTGAATATCCAGTACAAGATTATCGAGATCAGTACCGACACAAGGATGATTTTAAGCGGCTTTCGTTCTCCGAAAAGCCACATGGCAAGGGCTGCCAGGGGAGGTGTGACGATGACGTAGCCCAGGTCTTCCATGCTCAGCGCATACACGAGCATTGCCGCCGCCAGTATTACCAGATACCAGGCTGTCTTTCCCCTGGGCAAGGTTTTTGCTCCAGCCGCGGAGGCTTTGGACGCCCCAAGGGTTTTGGACGCTACGGAGGCTTCGGGCGCCGCGGATACTTTGGGCGCCGCGTGCGCTAGGGTCTCGGCGAGCGTTTCCGCTTTATCCCGGCGCATTTTCACCGCTCCCTGCAGGACCAGGAGCACCGATAGCCCGAATGCGGCCACGATGATCACCATCGGGTAGGCTCTTGGATTGATTCCGATGCTTATTTCCGGAAAAGAAAGCGTCCCAATATAGAATAAAAGAGAAAAAGCCCCTGTTATGAGGCCGCAGATAATGTCTATCTTGCCCATAAAAAGGATTTCCTTGCTGGAATTTTTCAGAAAACGGGGAGGCGGACGGCCCCGCGCAGCTACTGCTCGCCCAGGACCGCCTGCTTTACTTCCCCAATCGACGCTTATTTATACTTGCTGCCCAACTTGTTGTCTTTCACGACCTTCCCGTAATACGCGTCTTCCTTCTGAATCAGCTTCCTAAAGTCCTCGGTGTTGCGATAGTCCAGGAGCAAGCCCGACTGAGCGGCAAGCTTGATAAACTCAGGATCTTCCATGGCTGCCTTGAAACCGTCGTGGAGGATCTTGATCTTGGCAGGATCGGTGCCCTTGAGCGCCGCGATTCCTCTCCACTGGCCCATGGCGAAGTCGTAGCCCAGCTCCATGGCCGTCGGATAGTTGGGGAACTCGGGCAAACGCTTTTCGGAGAATACGCCCAGGCACTTAAGCTGGCCTGCGGCCAGCTGGGGTACCCCTTCGGGGGGTCCTACAGTGATCACATCCACCTGCCCGGCCACTGCCGCGGTCACGGTCGGCGCTCCGCCGGCATGGGGAACATGATTGAATTTGACTCCCACCGCCGATTCGAAGGCCAGGGCGATCATGTGCGTGCCGCCGCCGGCGCCTGCGTTGCCCAGGTTAACTTTTCCAGGCCGCTTCTTGGCATCCTCGACCAGATCCTTAAGATTGTTGTAGGGCGAGTTGGCAGGGGCCAGGAACCAGACCGGCGCCATGACGATATCGATGACAGGCTCGAAGCTGCTGGCGTTGTAGGGAGTATTCTGCATATGGGTAACGGTGAGAGAAGGAGTAGCCCAGGCGACAAGATAATGGCCGTCGTTCTTCTTGGTCATCGCCTCAACATAGCCGGGAACCGCCGCTCCGCCCGGTTTGTTCGTGACAAGGATGGGCACTCCCAGGTACTTTTGGATCACCGGCTGGAAAATACGGACCATAACGTCAGTAGCACCGCCGGCTGCCCAGGGCACCATGATCTCAAGCTCTCGCTCGGGGAACTTTCCCTTAACCTGCGCGCCGACGCTGGCTGCGATCAGAAAAAGCAGCAGCATGACGGCGGCAAGGCTTCGTTTTGTTCTCATAGGTATCCTCCTTGCAAATAATTCGAAGGAAGCGGCATTTTCCGCTTCCGATAATCCTTTTACCTACAGCTCCAGTATCGCGGGCCGGCTAAAGCTAAAGCCTTCGTAATTCATCCTAAGCTCAGGGAAGAGCACCGGCGTGGATAACACGATAGGCCCGGCGCTCGTGGCGAGCATCGTATCTTCGCTTTTAACGCCCGTTATCGAAGGATTCCATGTAAAAGCCTGGTTTTCCCGGATTATTTCCTTGGTTGCCGCGGTTGCTTTGTAATCTCTGCCGAAGTATCCGATGGACCCGCCCTGATGGTGGAGCCTGTATTCCTCCGGATAGCCTTTTTCCGCGTAGGCTTTCAGCGCCGCGGCATATACCTCCGAGGCCGGGCGGCCGGGCATGGTGGCCGCCATCATGGCTGAATCCACATAGACATTGTCCTCGTAGAGCTTGGCCAAATCTGCGGGCAGTTTTCCAAACTGGACAAACCTGGTTATGGAAACGATAAGTCCGCGCCTGCGGGTATTTACGCTGATCATGGCCCGCTTTTGGATTCTTTTATCCGTGGCTATGGGATGACGGTACAGGGAAATGCGTTCGTCTGCGGCGCAGAAGGCCACGATAAAGTCCATGCCCGCCTTCCACAATTTTTCCGAGAGTCTTCCCACCACGGCCCGTTCCTCATCGCCGGGACGGATACTCATCGCCGTTTCCTCAGCGATACGGGAGCTGTCCAGGGCTTGGGTCGTAAGTCGCTCCACCTCCCAGGAGGTGAGTGAATAGCGAAGGGGGTTGATCGCCGAGGAAATATCCGTCGCTCCCGAAAAACCCACGTCGGCGCCGACGGCTCCGCCGGCGAGATCGGCCACGATAGTCGCCTCCCTGTCTTCGTTCCAGGGGAAAGCAACTATCTCATACCCTTGCTTAACTATGCCCTCTTCCCGTTCCAGTCTGAGCTTCTCGATATTGCTGCAGATGACATATTCCTTATCCTTGGTGATCAGGACTCCGGCGATGCCGACTTCGGTACCTAAACCGACGATGGAATAAGCGCCGGCGGTAGCCCAGGCAAAGTTGGAACTCTTTTTCAGATAGACAGCGGACAGGCTGCGCTGGTCCAGGAGACTGCGTATCCGCCGTTTCTTTTCGACTACTTCGTCCATGGTGAATTCGAACATTGACTCCCCTCGCTTCGATGATATGCTTGACAGGTTATTGTCTCTTTTCTAATCTTACGTGGTAAGACGTCTGCTGTCAATAAAATTTTCTATGGAGGATCTATGCGCATTCTTTTCACCGGAGGAACAGGCAACATCTCGACAGCCTGCACGGCCCAATCGCTTAAACTGGGCTACGAAGTATTCCACCTCAACCGGGGGAACAGGCCTGATCGGGAACAGCCCGGAGTGCGCAGCCTCAAGGCCGATATTCGGGATCCC
>JAVEYV010000240.1:0-4047 GCA_034003305.1 Spirochaetia bacterium
TCGACAGAGCCCCCAAGTAGCTCCCTGAGGCAGACGTCTCGGAAAATAATTTGGTCGAGCTGGTGCGAGATCTACGCTCATCCACGGGCTATGGATCGGGAGAATTCGCCACCTTCGCTATAGATGCCGGAAGCGATATTTTTTCCGCTTTTATGAATAATGCGAAAAAAAGCTTTGGCGGCTACGACTATGTTCTGAACCTTTCAGCCTTGAAGCATGTGCGATCCGAAAAAGATCCCTACACACTCATGCGCATGGTGGACGTCAATATCTTAAATATTGATAAAACCATGAGACAGGCTAACGAGAACGGAGCTCGAAAATACTTTTGCGTCTCGACCGATAAAGCCGCAAATCCTGTCAATATGATGGGTGCTTCCAAGAGGATAATGGAATACTTTCTTCTGCGCCGGAGCCGGGAAATTCCAGTCTCCACCGCCAGATTCGCCAATGTGGCCTTTTCTGACGGAAGCCTTCTGTACGGATTCAACCGGCGGATGGAAAAAGACCAGCCATTGGCTGCCCCCAACGACGTTAAGCGATACTTTGTAACTCCGAAAGAATCGGGCCAACTCTGTCTGCTGGCGGCTCTCCTGGGCGAAAACCGCGACCTCTTTTTTCCTAAACTCGACGCCGAAGTCAACCTCATCAGCTTTTCGGATATCGCGATGCGGTATCTGGCGCTTCGAGGATATGAGCCAGTGGAATGCTTCACCGAAGATGAGGCCCGTGCTCGTGTCGGAGAATTAAAATCCAAGGGTAAGTGGCCTGTGTACTTTTTTTCCAGCGACACTACCGGTGAAAAAGATTATGAGGAATTCTTCACTCAGGGCGAGGTCCTGGATCTGGAGCGCTTCGAGAGTGTTGGGGTGATCAAGAACTCCGGCGATTATAACGCGATGGCCATAGAACACTTCGAGCGTGAAATAGCAGCGATGCGGGCTCGAAACACCTGGACCAGGGCCGAGTTGATAGACCTTTTCAATGCCACTCTGCCAGAGTTCAACCATAGGGAAACAGGCAAGTTCCTGGATGGGAGAATGTAATAGTTTTTATGGGAAAGGCCAGGGTAATGGCGAATACGAGCAACGCGGTGGAAAATATTAGTAATAAAGGTGAAAAAGTATAATCAATGCGCATAGCGATATTTTCGGACGCCTATCATCCGCTCGTCAGCGGGCAGGTGTACTCGATGGACGAATTTTCAAGAAGTTTCACCGATCACGGCCATGAAGTGTGTATCGTGTGTCCTTCATATCCAAAACGAAGAATGCGAGGTGCGGTCGATCTATTTCCCACCATCAGGGTGCCTTCGGGCACCGCTTTCGTGTCTAAGCGAGACAGATTGGCGTATCCCTGGCACCATAGAAGAACTATGCGCAAGGTGGACAAGTTCAAGCCCGATGTAGTCCATGTGCAGACAGAGTTTTCAGTAGGCGCCATGGGCCGCAAATACTGCAAACAACGAAATCTTCCGATTTTTTCCACCTGCCATACTCACTATGAAATGTACATGAAGTCCTATCTTCCGCTGCTGCCGCGAGCGATCAGCAAAAGCGTTGTGCGATTATGGCTCAGAGCGGTGTATAAAAACGACAGGCTGATCATTGTGCCCTCTCAACGGATTCTGAGTGTGCTTCGAAGTTATGGCATCGTTACGGAAAGCGCGTTGATTCCTACGGGAGTGGATGAACGGATTTTTAAGCCTTGCCCTGAAGAAGCCCGCAGTTTTAGGAAAGAATTAGCCAAACGGCACCCAGGTTTCGATACTGGTTTGCTCATGGTATATGTAGGAAGGATGGAGGAAGAGAAAAATCTCAATCTGCTCGGAGAGGCGATGGCCGCCGTTATGAGGCAAATACCCGATGCGCGATTTATTGCGGTGGGGGACGGATCCGGAAAACACGAACTGCATCGTTTTTTCAGGCGGCAGGGCTTGGAAAAACGAATAGCACTGTTGGGATTTTTGGAACGGGAAAAGCTGCCCGCTGTCTACTCAGCAGCCGATGTGTTTACCTTTCCTTCGGCGACTGAAACGCAGGGGCTGGTGACTATCGAAGCCATGCTCTGCGGCACGCCGGTGGTTGGGGTGAACAAGATGGGAACCGGCGAGATTATGGCGGGAGATCGAGGCGGGTTTCTCGCCGAAGACAATGCCGAGGACTTTGCCCAAAAGGTGATTAGTTTGTTGCGCGATCCCGAGCTGAGAGCGCGAAAATCGATGGATGCGCTCGGTCATGCCCAGAAATGGTCTATCGCGAACGCGAGCGAGTCGATGGAGAGAGAGTATCGGCGTATTTTTGAGGTGACAGGTGACATGTGACAGGTGACAGGATACCAGGAGAGAACAGGATTAACAGGAAAGATTAATAATAAAGATTAATAATAAAGATTAATAATAAAGACTAGTGACTGAAAGATTTTCCTGTTTTATCGTGTGTGTCGTGTGATCCTGTCAGCGATATTCGGGCGCTCTCGTCATCACCAGAGGAAAAAAGTTCCCAGCAAGGGTAAATAAAGTTCTGGTTTTTTCTGTCAGCCCTAAAAAATGGGGGTTTAAGCCGTTATTTGACGAAAATAACGGCTTTTTTTATTGGCACGGGAATTGCATTTATATCTATGAAGTTTAGTTTTTATCGGAGGTTTTAATGTATCGCGGATATAATGGATTTGGATACGGTTACGCGGGCTTCCCCTGGGGCTGGCTCGCATTAGGCATACTCCTCTTAACGGCGGTGATCGGGATTGTCTATATCGCGGTGAAGTTCGGCAAGAACAAATCGCCGGGGGCGGCAAAGCTCACATCATCCGGCGTGGAAGTGGCAGGTTCGGATAGGCCGAACATATTCGACAACACAAAGGGATTGGAGATTTTAGCCGAGCGCTATGCGAGGGGTGAGATCGACGCGGAAACCTACAGAGCCATGAAGCAGGAGCTCCAGAGCTAGGGAACGTATCGAGGGGTAACTTTCTGGTGGTGGGACAGGATAACAGGACGTACACGATGGCCAGGAAAAGAGTTTTCCTGTTATCGTGTCAGATCGAATCGCTATTATACTGGGGCCTGGCCTTATTTATTGAGGCCAGGCCCTATTTTTTATTGAAAAAACTGGCGATGGCCTGTTGGGGGGGAGGACAGGATAACCGGATTTTCAGGACCTACAGGAATATTTTTAAAATATACTATATTTCTTTTTTTTACCATAAAATAAAATCCTGCAAATCGTGTTTTTCCTGTTATCTGTCCTATCCTGTCCTTTCCAAATTGAAGCAGAAGAAAAGGTCGGGGGCGCATAGGGGGTATGGTGGATGATGCGCTCACGGACAAAATCATCGGCTGCGCCTATAGAGTGTACAACAGCCTCGGCTCGGGATTTCTGGAATCGGTGTACAAGCAGGCCATGGCCGTGGAATTGCAGAAGGTGGGGCTGCCTTTTGTCATTGAGGCGCCCATCGAGGTCTTTTACGAGGGCAAGATCGTCGGTTCCTTTTTCGCCGATGTGATCGTTTGGGGCAAGGTCATACTGGAACTCAAGGCAGTGGAAGCGATCGTCCGGGTGCATGAAATACAGCTGGTCAATTACCTCAAAGCCACCGACACGCCCATTGGGCTGGTGATCAACTTTGGGCCGAAGGACCTTCAGGTAAAGCGAAAGTTCAGGGACTATGCTCCTTCGGCGAAAACGTCTTCGGGGAAATGAAGACAGGATAACAGGACCAACCAGGAAGGACAGGAAATTTTTTTGGTAAAGAATGAAATAAAAAATCTTCTTTTCTTTACCTTAAAAAGAATTCCTGTAAATCCTGATTTTCCTGTTATCCTGTCCAACAGGTTTAAATACAGCGAATTTGTCTTTCATGGTCGATGAAATGGCGCTATAACATCTAGTTCAATGGCGAAGACCCGCGCGTTCAAGAACTCTGGTCTTCCAGGGATCCGCGAAGGATACGAGGCCAGATAGCCGGCTTCGACCTCGTGTGTGTCGACGAGGCGCAGCATATACCGGGTATCGAACTCGCGCTCAAGCTTCTCTACGACGAAGGATT
>JAVEYV010000241.1:0-4043 GCA_034003305.1 Spirochaetia bacterium
GGTAAAAGGAGCGCGACGATGATAAGACAGGCCGTAGCTATGGTGAATTTATAGGCCATAATTTTTTTCATAGGAAGGATAAAAATAGCTCGACATCGAACAAGGGTCAATCCCTAGTCTGCCTGCGCGGCATACTGCGGCGGGACAGGTGAATAGTCGCGGGGGATTGAGCGCTCCTTTTCCCGGATTGCCTCAGAAGCGCTGCGCGTCTATGGGGGAACTTGCCGCTCACCCGCTGGACCGATGAGCGCCAAAGCTATGAACGAGCCTTTGCTCACTCTCCGCATCGTATGCTGCTCCTCTAGGAGGGGCTTATTCACCATCTGGTGGCAAAATGAAACTAAAATATACTAAAACGAAGAAAGAGGTTGCCCAGGAAACCTGGGCAACCTCTTCTCCAACAAGGTTCGATGAACTAATAGTGGCCTAGAAGCTTCTATCGGCTATGTAACGATATTCCTTGTACCTGCGCTCGATGAGGCCGCGCTGCTTTTCCAGAAGGAAGGTCGCTCGCTCGGGATTGGCTTCCCGTAAGGACTTGAAACGCACTTCGGCATACATGTAGCCGTCGAGCTTGCTGTAATCCGGCTCCTTGGAATCCAACTGGAATGGATTCTTGCCCTGAGCCTTGAGCCTGGGATCGTAACGGTAGAGGGGCCAGACGCCCGATTCCACTGCCGCCTTCTGCTGGTTCATGCCCTTCATCATGTCGATTCCCTGGTTGATGCAGTGGGAGTAGGCGATGATGATTGAGGGGCCGTCGTAGCTCTCGGCTTCCCTGAAGGCCTTGATGGTCTGGCTCATGTTGGCGCCCATGGCTATTTGGGCAACATAGACGTAGCCGTAGCTCATGGCGATCATGCCCAGGTCTTTCTTCATCGTCTCCTTGCCCGCGGTGGCGAACTTGGCGATGGCGCCCACGGGGGTTGCCTTGGAAGCCTGGCCGCCGGTGTTGGAGTAGACCTCGGTATCCAGGACCAGGATGTTAACGTTCTTACCGGATGCGATTACGTGGTCCAGGCCGCCGAAGCCGATGTCGTAGGCCCAGCCGTCGCCACCGATAATCCATACGGACTTATGGACCAGGCTTTCGGCCAGGTTGAGCAGTTCCTTGGCCCAATCGGCCTTGGAACCGGCGACAGCCTTCTTGAGCTCCTCCACCGAAGCCCTCTGGGCTTCGATTTCCTCGTCGTTGCTCATGGGGTTGGAGAGAATCTTGTCGGCCAGGGCCGCGTCCACGCCCTTGCCCTTGGCCCGGACCAGAAGCTCCTTGGCGTACTCGGTCTTTTTGTCGGTGGTGAGCCTCATGCCCATGCCGAACTCGGCGGCGTCCTCGAAGAGGCTGTTGGACCATGCCGGCCCCTTTCCGTCGGGACGGGTGGTGTAGGGTGTGGTGGGCAGGTTGCCGCCGTAGATGGAGGAACAGCCCGTGGCGTTGGCGCAGAGGGCGCGGTCGCCGTAAAGCTGGCTCATAAGCTTGAGATAGGGAGTCTCGCCGCAGCCGGCGCAGGCGCCGGAGAACTCGAATAAGGGAAGCTTCATGCCGATGCCCTTGGGCAGCGCCAGGTTGAGATACTTTGCGGGCGTATCGGGGATGGAAAGGAAGAAGTCCCAGTTCTTGGCTTCGGCTTCGCGAAGCGGGGGCTGGGGCTCCAGGTTGATAGCCTTGCGGCCGGGGTTAGCCTTGTCGTTGACCGGGCAGATGTTGACGCAGGCGCCGCAGCCGGTGCAGTCCTCGGGGGCTATTTGGAGGGTTGCCTTGAGGCCGGCCAGTTCCTTGCCCTTGCCGTCCACGCTCTTGAAGGTCTCGGGGGCTCCCTTGAGATAGGAAGGATCGTAGGCCTTGAGCCTGATGACCGCGTGGGGACAGACCATGGTGCAGTTGCCGCACTGGATGCAGATGTCCTGGTTCCAGACGGGGATCTTCTCGGCGATGTTGCGCTTTTCGTACTTCGTGGTGCCCGTGGGGAAGGTCCCGTCTTCGGGCATCTTGGACACGGGGATCTTTTCTCCCCTGGCGGCGATAATCTCTCCGATCACTTCCTTGACAAACTTCGGGGCTGAAGCAGGCACAGGGGCCAGGATCTTGGTCTTGGAACTGACAGCGCCGGGCGTGACCTTGTGGGTGGCGGTAAGGGCCAGGTCGATGGCGGCCATGTTCTTGGCTACCACATCGGCGCCCTTCCGGATGTAGGTTTTTTCGGTGTACTTCTTGATCATGGAGATGGCTTCGTCCTCGGGCAGTACGCCAGAGATCTTGAAGAACGCCGTCTGCATGATGGTGTTGATCCTCGAGCCCATGCCCGCCTGTTCGGCCAGGCTCATGGCGTCGATCACATAGAACTTGAGCTTCTTGTCCACGATATGCTTCTGGACTTCCACGGGCAGCTCGTCCCAGACCTTGTCGGCGGGGAAGGGGCTGTTAAGGAGGAAGGTCCCGCCGGGCTTGGCGTTGACCAGCATATCCAGTTTCTCGAGGAAGGAGAATTTATGGCAGGCCAGAAAATCGGCCTTGGAAATGAGGTAGGATTTCTTGATCAGCTTGGGCCCGAAGCGCAGATGGCTGATGGTGTAGGTGCCGGCCTTCTTGGAGTCGTAGACAAAGTAACCCTGGGCGGAGTTGGGGGTTTCGTCGCCGATGATCTTGATGGAGTTCTTGTTGGCGCCCACGGTGCCGTCGGAACCCAGTCCATAGAAGAGGCACTCCACCACGCCGTCGGCGTCCAGCAGGAATTCCTCATCGTAGGGGAGGCTGGTGTTGGAGACGTCGTCGATGATGCCCACGGTAAAGTGATTCTTGGGCTCCTTGGCCTTGAGGTTGTCCAAGACACCCTTGGCCATGGCGGGGGTAAACTCGAAGGAACCCAATCCGTAGCGGCCGCCAACTACGGTCGGCCAGCCCTTGAAGTGGGATTTGCCTGCGCCCATGGCCTCACCGATGGCGGTGCGCACGTCCTCGTAGAGGGGTTCGCCGATGGCTCCCGGCTCCTTGGTCCTGTCCAGCACCGCGATGGATTTGACGGTGGGTGGAATGGCGGCGATAAAGTGCTCTACCGAGAAGGGCCTGTACAGCCTAACCTTGACCACGCCGACCTTTTCGCCCTTGGCGACCAGGCTCCGCACGGTTTCTTCCACAGTGTCCGCGCCGGATCCCATTACTATGACGACGCGCTCGGCGTCGGGGGCTCCTTCGTAGTCAAAGAGCTTGTAAGTTCTGCCGGTGAGCTTGGCAAACTCGGCCATTGTCTCTTCAACCGCCTTGGGAGTGGCGGTGTAGAACTTGCTGGTGGCTTCCCTGCCGGCGAAGTAGACGTCGGGGTTTTGGGAGGTGCCGCGGATAAAGGGCTTCTCGGGGGTTAAGCCCCTGGCGCGGTGCTCGCGCACAAGGTCCTCTGAGATCATCTTCTTCATGGCTGCGTAGGGGATTTCCTCTACCTTCTGTACCTCGTGGGAGGTGCGGAAACCGTCGAAGAAGTGAAGGAAGGGAACCCTGGTCTTGAGAGTGGCCGAGTGGGCGACCAGGGCCATGTCCATGACTTCCTGGACATTGTTGGAAGCCAGAAGAGCCCAGCCGGTCTGGCGGGCTGCCATCACGTCCTGGTGGTCGCCGAAAATGGAAAGAGCCTGGGCGGCCACGGCGCGGGCGGCGATGTGGAAAACCGTGGAGGTTGCCTCGCCGGCGATCTTGTACATGTTGGGGATCATGAGGAGCAGGCCCTGGGAGGCGGTGAACGTGGTCGAAAGGGCTCCTGCGGTAAGGGCTCCATGGACCGCGCCGGCTGCTCCAGCTTCGGACTGCATCTCGACAACCTGGGGCAAGGTTCCCCAGAGATTCTTGCGGCCCATGGCCGAGAATTCATCGGCGAGCTCTCCCATTGGGGAAGAGGGAGTGATGGGATAGATCGCGATAACTTCGGAACAGGCATGGGCGACATAGGCCGCCGCGGCGTTACCGTCGATCATCACCATGTTCTTGGAATCTGCCATTGTGGTTCCTTCTTTATTGTGATGGGGATGCTGTGCTTTCCCGTCCGGGACCCCAT
>JAVEYV010000242.1:0-4026 GCA_034003305.1 Spirochaetia bacterium
GACTCTGATTTTCTGCCCCAAAGCTACGTAAGAATCATCCACCAGAGCGAACTCAAGGATACCATCAGCACTAGTTATCACAAAAACTCGGCCACGATGCACCGAAAGTCCAGTAATGAAAGCATCAGCTACACTTTACCTGCGCCCAGCCATGATGTATTCACACTTCTAGCAAAGATCAGTCAAAGCGAAAAGCCCATTGGCGAGTATCTGGTGGACGGAAATGGCAGACCCTGGAAAGCCGTGGTCAGCGGTGGGAAGGTCGAAGATCTCAAGACCTCCCTGGGCAAGTTTCAGACCCGGAAGTATGAACTGCGTTTCAAAGCCTTGAATACCAAAAAGGCACCTTACATCGACATGCTTACTCACAACTTTCTCGATGAAGATCTGCATCTGAGTATTTGGGTAAATCAGGTTGGCATCCCGGTCAAAGCGCATCTACGCAAGAAGTTGGTAGTCATCACGTGGGAGATACTAAGCATATCCTGATGAGTGTAAAGGGCTATCTTTATCTCAGTGTTTTGTGGATGCTGCTGATCTGGTTGGTATCCTCCATCCCTAGCAAGGACCTTCCTTCCGTTGAATTTTGGAGCAGCGACAAGCTTGCTCATATCCTGGTATACTTCATCTGGGGACTATTGGTCAGCACGTACTTGAGAAAGCGCACTGCTGCCACGAAAGTGTATCTGGGCGTGTTTGTATTTATGTGGATCAGTGCCGCCCTGGATGAGTATCATCAGCGCTTTATTCCCGGCCGCAGCGTGAGTATCTACGATTTTTATGCCAATTCACTTGGCCTGTTGAGTGCGCTGTTAACCGGTCTATACCAAAAAAAGAAGATCCAGGCGTGATTAAGGTAGATAAGCTGAGCCTGAGTTTGGGCAAAAAAGTAATCCTGCAGGATATTGATTTTACTCTGCCGGATAAGGAAAACCTGGTGATCCTGGGACGCAGCGGATCGGGGAAAACTGTTTTGATGAAGAGCCTCTTGGGGCTATACGCGCCGGATGCGGGTAGCATCGTGATTGATGGCACAAACCTGTATCACTGTACCAAAATGGAACGCAGCAAAGTAAAGGAGCGTTTCGCCATGGTCTTTCAAATGGCGGCGTTGCTGGATTCTTTCACGGTGTATCAAAACGTGGCTCTACCCCTATATGAAAGAGGCGAAAAGGATGAGAACAAGATCGCCACTAAGGTAAAAGAATGCCTTGATCTGGTGGGTCTGGTCCACACCGAAAGCTTGTATCCCGCAGAATTGAGCGGGGGGATGAGAAAAAGGATCGGGATCGCCCGCGCCCTTGTATATGATCCGGATTACATCATTTTCGATGAACCGGTATCCGGTCTGGATCCCATTACTGCTCAGGACACCCTTTATTACATGAGCGAAATCATCAGGGCGAACAGAGCTACCTTAATCACTATCACTCACGATATAGGTACGATTGAGCACCTGGGGCAAAAGATACTCTTCATTGAAATGGGCAGGATGCTGCATTTCGGTTCATATCAAGAGTTACAGAAAAGCCCTGATCCCATTATCCACAGGTACTTCAATTCATGAAGCAGGACAGCATTTTATTCCTGGCGTTTCTTACTGCCACGGCATCCGCTGTGTACATAGTGGAAAACCTGATCATGAGCATGCTGCCCATACCATTCATCAGAATTGGGCTATCCAATGTTGTACTGCTCTACCTGGTCTACCATCGCAGAATCCTCAGCGCTTTTGTGGTCGCAATCGCCAAATCAGTGATTGGAGCGCTTGCCACTTTCAGTCTCCTATCGCCGATGCTTGCGCTATCTCTGGCCGGAGGCTTGGCAGCGGTTTGCTTGATGAGCATGGGGCTATTCATCCGTCCTCGTTTCAGCATGTTTGGCATCAGTGTTCTTGGCGCAATAGGGCATAATGCTGCGCAATTGCTACTAGTGAGATCGTGGTTAATTCGCAACGATGGACTTTTTGTATTGACACCAATCCTGATTCTGTTAGGCTTGATTAGTGGTATAATCACAGCGTATTTCTGCCTGTATATAGAGGAGAAAATCCCGAGCTTAAGGGTTACGACATGAAAAGAAGACATAGAAGAGATTATAATAAGATGCTCAAGATCGCCGGTATCGCCGTGTGCATCATCATCGGAATAGCCGTTGGTGTAGTGTGGTTTTACCGGGACGGACTGCCCCCCACTTCCGAACTGCGAAACTTCACGCTGCGCAGTGGTTCGGAAGTGTATGACCGCAATGGCAAAATGATTCATCTCTTCGCGTTTGAAAAGCGTAAGCTGGTATCGCTGAGGGAATTGCCGCCTCATTTGGTGGACGCGCTGATCGTTGCCGAGGACAAGAACTTTTATAAACACTTTGGAGTGGACATTCTGGGAAACGTGAGGGCGATCCTGATCGATATCGTACGCTGGGATTTCTCCCAAGGCGCCAGCACCATCACTCAGCAGATGGCCAGAAACATGTTTTTGACCCTGGATAAGCGCATCTCACGCAAGATAAAGGAAGTCCTCCTGTCCATCCGAATTGAACGAGAATTTACCAAAGAAGAAATCCTGGAAATTTACTTTAACAAGATATTCTGGGGCGGTCAGATCCATGGAGTGGAAACCGCCGCACTATATTATTTTGGCAAGCATGCCAAGGATCTTACGCTGCCTGAATCTGCCACATTAGTCGGGATGATTCAGCGCCCAAATTACTTCGATCCCATCAAGCATCCTGACCGTGCATTGACCAGACGCAATCTGATCCTGGAACGGATGAAGAAAGCCAAAAAGCTGGACGAAGAAGAGTACCTGGCCGCCATCAAGACTCCACTACGGAACGCCGGCAGTTCATATCGTCAATATGCGTCGGATTACTTCATTGAGCATATCAGGCTATATCTGGAACGCAAGTATGGCACAGAACGACTCTTTGAAGGCGGGCTCCGGATATACACCACTCTGGACCAGGATCTTTCCGTGTATGCCGATTCTGTGCTGAATCAGTACCTTACTGAGGTTGAAGGCCGGCATAACTATTCCAATAAATACGCATCTGTCAGTCCAAACGCCTTTGATATCAATACCAAATATCTGCAGGGCGGACTGGTATTGATGGAGAATAAAACTGGTTATGTGAGAGCTCTGATCGGTGGCAGGAACTTCACCCATAGCAAGTTTAACCGCATGACACAGGCTAAACGGCAGCCCGGTAGCTCCATTAAACCAGTTTACTACACCGCGGCCATCGAAAAGGGCTATACTCCTGCTACTGTGATCAACGACGCCCCCATCAGTTTGACCGGCGGAGACGGCAAGCAGTGGTCACCTCAAAACTATACCAAAAAGTACTACGGTTTCAGCCGGATGCGCACAGCACTCACCCATTCTTACAACCTTTGGGCAGTGAAAGCGGCGATCGATCTGGGGCTGGATGTGTTATCCGATGCGTTTATGCGCTTTGGGATCAAACGTAGAGTGACAGATTATTCCGCCGCACTTGGAAGTTATGAAGTTACTCCCATCACTTTGATCTCTGGTTATACCACTTTCCCCAATGGTGGATACCGTGTGAGCCCTGTGTTTATCACCAAGGTGGAAGACATCAATGGTAAGGTTCTGGAGCGGGGATACACCACTAAAACCCAAGTAACCGATTCCGGCGTGGCATACATCATGACATCGATGCTCCAATCCGTCACATCATCAGGTACCGGAGCCGCGGCTCGAAACAACTATCACTGGCAAGTCGCGGGGAAAACCGGAACTTCCAGCGATCATCGTGATGCCTGGTTCATTGGTTTTAATCCCAAGTTCACTCTGGGGATATGGAATGGCTTCGACAGTAATGCCACAGTGTCATCCAGTGCGGTTTGTGCCCCCATCTGGGGACGCATCATGACCAAATGCATCAGGCTGGATAACAAGGGTAAGCTTCCTGCGGCTGACGATCCGCGGTTTACCTTTTCCGTCCCAGAAGGCGTAGTAAGCCGCAAGATCAATTCCAGCACTGGTTTCCTGAGCAATGGAG
>JAVEYV010000243.1:0-4016 GCA_034003305.1 Spirochaetia bacterium
GGAAAAGACTCTATCCTCAGCTTCGCGGGAGCCCGCTCCGACAACAGAGTGCTGTTCGAATTTTCCCGAGCCCTGGATACGGGCGATAAATTCGACAAGGTAATTCCCACCACGGGTTCCTTTAAAATAATCTGGGCTCAGTCCCAGAATATGGGCTTCACTGCCAAGCACAGCAAGGCCGGCAGCGCCACACTGGACATGGGGGGTTCGTATTGACCTCGATCTATCTCCACCTGGGCTTAATGAGCGCCACATTTCTCGCCATGGTTTCCGGCGCCCTGGTCTCGCGTTACTTTAAAAAGGAAAAATGGTGGCTGAAAGCCCATAAGGGGCTCAACATAGCGGCGCTTATCCTGGCAGCGTTGGGAATTCTCGTCATTGCCATCTCGGTCCAGGCATCCGGCGGCCCCCACTTCAGGGTACGCCACGCCTTCTACGGCGCCGCCGCACTGATCCTGCTCCTGACCTCTCCGGTCCTCGGTTTTGCCATATTCAAAGCCAAGGACAAGAAAAAAATCCAACGAATTAAAATGCTCCATCGCTGGTCGGGCAGAATCACGATCGTTCTTATGGCGGCCGCTGTTATTGCCGGCTTTTCCCTCATTGGATTTTTTTAGCTCAGCCGCAGGCCTTGCCCGATTTTGAGCCTAGATAGGCTGCCCTTACCGCAGGATCGCCGGCGATCTGAGCCACCGGCCCCGAGGTGACGATACGCCCCTGTTCGAGGACATAGGCCCTGTCTGCCACCGCCAGCGCCTTGTACGCGTTCTGCTCTACCAGAAGAATCGTCTTTCCCATAGACCTGATAGTTTCGATAATGTCGAATACAGTCTTTACCAGAAGGGGAGCCAGGCCCAGCGAAGGCTCATCCATGAGGATGAGCTCTCCTTCCGTCATCAGCGCCCTTCCCATGGCCAGCATTTGCTGTTCTCCGCCTGAGAGGGTCCCCGCCAGCTGCTGCTCCCGCTCCTTCAGCCTGGGAAATAGGGCGAAAACCTTGTCCATATCATCCCGTATCGCCTTCTTGTCCGATCGCAGGTAAGCCCCCAGGCGCAGATTATCCACAACGGAGAGGTTGGCGAATATGAGCCTTCCCTCCGGGACGTGGCAGATTCCGGACTTAACCACTAAATCCGGCCTTTTGGCGAGCTTTTGCCCCTTGTAGAGAATTTCCCCGGCATTAGGCTTTAAAAATCCCGAAATCGTATTCAATAAAGTCGATTTTCCAGCGCCATTCGCCCCGATGATAGTCACGATCTCCCCAGACTTCACTTCCAGCGAAACGCCTTTAAGTGCCCGGATGCCGCCGTAGGAAACATGGAGGTCCTTGATCTTCAGCATGCTTAAGCACCCTCCGTGACACCCAGATAGGCTTCGATAACCTTTGGGTCCTTGGAAATGTCGGCAGGACAGCCCTCCGCAAGTTTTATTCCAAAGTTGAGCACCACAATCCCTTCGCAGATACCCATAATGAGATCCATATGATGCTCGATCACAAGTACGGTAAGCTTGAATTCGTCCCGTATGCGGGAAATCAGCTTCATAAGCTGTTCAGTCTCGTCGGGGTTCATTCCAGCGGCAGGCTCGTCCAGAAGCAGGAGCTTCGGGTCCAGGGCCAGGGCGCGAACGATCTCCAGCCGCCGCTGCATGCCGTACGGAAGGTTGTTCGCCACAAGATCCCTGCGCTCGGTGAGCCCCATGATCGATAAAAGCGTCTCAGCCTTTTCGACCAGGGCTTGCTCCTCTTTTCTGAACTTAGGCAGCCGCAGCACCGAATCCACAATGCTGTAGCTAGCGCTCAGATGACAAGCGGTGAGCACGTTTTCAAATACCGTAAGGTTTTTAAAAAGCCTGATATTCTGAAAGGTCCTGGTTATGCCCATATCGGCGATTTTAAAGGGAGCGAGACCGCTTATGCTTTTTCCCCTAAATCGCACATCGCCCTCGGTGAGGGAATACACTCCGGTGACCAGGTTGAAAATTGTCGTCTTTCCGGCTCCGTTCGGGCCGATCAGCCCGAAGATTCCTCCTTCGGGTACAGAAAAACTCACATCGTTCACCGCCGCAAGCCCGCCGAATCGCTTGGTCAGCCGGCTAATCTCCAGTATATCAGCCAACGCCGGCCTCCCCGTTTTGCCCGTTCTTGCTCTCTTTTAGCGCCAGAATACGGGCCTTCCGTTCATTTCTAGCCTTGCGGATACCCGCCGGCGTCAACTCCATCCCGCCCATCAAGCCTTTCGGCCTCGAGATCATGATGAGTATCACCGCAGCGCCGTAGAACACGAGCCGCCATATTTCGAAAGCTCTCAAAATCTCCGGCAGCGCTGTCAGAAGCAGTGCGCCCAGCACCGATCCCGAGATCGATCCTAGACCGCCGAAAATGACGATGATCGTCAACTCGGTAGACTTGGTCATGGAGAACATCTTAGGCTGGATAAAGGTCATGTAATGACCGAAGAATACCCCGGCGACTCCCGCGTATACTGCGCTTACCACAAGGGCGATCATCTTATACTTGAAAACATTGACTCCGGCAATCTGAGCGGCCAATTCTTCTTCGCGCACGGCGATCATGTTCCTGCCGTGCCGAGAGCGCACAAGGTTGGCCAAAAAGATAACCGCAAGAATGTCCACGATTATGATCGCCGGCAGTGTTGACTTATAGGGCACCCCCGGCCATCCCCGAGAGCCTCCGAAAAGTTGTACGTTATTGAGGATCAGCCGTATGGCTTCGCCGAACCCGAGGGTGGCTATGCAGAAATAATCGCCCTTAAGATTAAGCGTTATGCGGCCTATGAAATAGCTCACGATTCCCGCGCCCGCCCCGCCGGCGATAATCCCCACCGCGAAGGGAAGCCCTAAACCCGCAGGACTCGTCGTCGGCGAAACCGTCATCAGCGCGCCAAGATAGGCTCCGATTGCCATGAAGCCGGCATGGCCGAAGGAAAACAAGCCCGTAAAGCCGGTAAGCAGACTCAAGCCCAGCACCGCGATCATGTTGATCCCGGCGAGCATCAGTATTCCCTGTATATAGAACCAGTTCATCCCTACCCCCGAAATTAGGCCTTGTCTACCGTAGTCTTCCCCATTATGCCCGATGGCCTGAATATGAGGACGCCGATGAGGATTACAAAGGCAATCAGATCCCTGAACTGAGAAGAAAGGTACCCGGCCACCAGGGTTTCGATGGTTCCCAGGAGCACTGAGCCCAGCACGGCGCCGGGCAGGCTCCCCAGCCCCCCGAAGACCGCGGCGATAAAGGATTTGGTAGTGATATTCCCGATCTGGGGATAGACCGTGTACTTCATCCCAAAAAATACGCCCGCCACTCCGGCCAGAAAACCGCCAAGCCCGAAGACGATAAGAATAATCTTGTCAGTATTCACGCCCATGAGGGCGCAGGCTTTGATATTGTAGGCAGCGGCTTGGATCGCCTTGCCCATTTTAGTCTTCTCGATAAAGAGAATGAGCCCTGTAAGGCAGACCGCCGATATGAAAAACATGATAAGATCCAGCCTGCCGATGGCCAGAGCGCCGAGCTGAATCGGGGTGCGGGGAATTACCGCCGGATAGGTTCTAAAGGTTGGGCCTATGGTGGCGATAACGAGATTCTCCAAAAGGATCGAGGCTCCCATGGCCGAAATGATAAAATAGAGGAAGGGAGCGTTGCGTTCCCGCAAAGGCTTGTAGGCGATCCGCTCGACGAGTATCGCTAAAAGCGTTGTTCCGGCGCAGGATAAAAGAAATGCGAGAATAAAAGGAAGCTTCAGCAAGGTTAGTGAGAAAAAGCCGAAATACGCTCCCAGCATGATAACGCCGCCGTGGGCGAAATTGGAAAAACTCATGATTGAATAGACCAGGGAGTAGCCGACGGCCATCAGCGCGTAGACGGAACCTATCGAAAGCCCGTTGATCAACTGCTGCAGAAACTGAATCATGGCCGATCCTTTTCATAATTTTATCAGTGAAATGACGCATCGGCGCCGGGCCTTAAGGCCCGGCGCCTCTACGCAACG
>JAVEYV010000244.1:0-4016 GCA_034003305.1 Spirochaetia bacterium
CCCGGTAACAGTCGGCAATGCCGAAGAGGGCGTAGAAATTCTCAGGCTCTCGTTCCAGGGCTTTTTCGAAATAGGGAATGCCCCTGTCGAACTGCTTGAGTTTACGGTAGCAGTTGCCTATGGAGGTTAAAACGCGAATATCCACCTTGTCGCTCTGCAGTTCAACCATACGCTGCCAGTAGAGGAGTGCTTCCTTGTACTCCTTGAAATCGTAGTGCAGATGTCCCAGGCCGATGAGGGCGTAATGATTGTCCGCTTCCATTTCCAGAACCCGTTGGTAAACAGCCTTGGATTTTCTGAAATCGTGCACTTTTCTATATGCGTCGGCTACCCTGGTCAGTACGGTGATGTTCGTGTTGTCGTGCAGAAGGTACTGTTCCCAGATCTCTATCGCTTTATGATACTGGTTGAGCGCCTTGTAGCAATCCGCAAGACCGAAGAGGGCGTAGGAGTTGCCGGGATGGAACACGAGGCAGCGCCTGTAGTGATCCGCTGCATCCCTGAAGGCGCCACGTTTTCGTGCGGCGTCGCCGAGGCCTACCAATGCGTAATTATTCTCCTTATCTTTCTCCAAAATTTGGACAAAGCATTCGACGGCCTCGTCGAATCGGTTCTCTTTTAGCAGTTGGTAGCCTTTTTTAGAGGCCTCGGATATTTCATTCGCCTCGCTATTTTCGGTTTCTATGGCTTCTGCTGGATCAAAAACGTCTTCATTCTCGACAGGAATTTGGTCTTGAGTCATATTTTTTATCCTCGCACCAGAAAGCGTATTTTATGATAATGTACGTTTTTACCTTATCTAATTACACAATGCTTTCTGTATGTTGAACAACTATATGATATATAGTAGCGAAAAGCAAGATAAAAGAAAGAAAAACCTTACTGGGATTCTTCTGTCTTGGTTTTTCGATAAAAGCGCACATGCGAACGGCCGTACCTGCGCTCGTCCTCCAGAATCAGACGGTCGATGCGGTCGGACAGTCTGTCCTCCCTGGGGAAGTGGATAAGAAGAAGCCCTCCGGGCACGAGGCTCTCTTTCTTTGAAAGGACCTTGAGCAGGTCGAGTCTGTAGAGGTAGGGAAACGGTGGGTCAAGAAAGACAAGATCGAAGCGCTCCTTGTTTCGGGACAGGAAGAGCTCGACAGGCTGGGCCTTGCATTCAATGTGCCGTTCGGCAATCGATACGTTCTTTAAAAGTGTGGGAAATTTTACCCTGTCCCGCTCAACGCATACCACAGGATGGGCTCCCCTGGATGCGGCTTCAAGCGCTATGATGCCTGAACCGGAAAAAAGGTCCAGAAAGGACAGGCCGCTGAGGTCGCCCAGAATGGCGAAAACCGATTCCCTCATTCTGTCCATGGCAGGACGGATCTCCATGCTGGAATCTGGCACTTCGATTGTACGGCCGCAGTAAGCTCCACCGGTAATTCTCATAACCTACCACTGCTTGGACTTGAAGTCCCGGCGAATCTCCCGGTCCATGTCCCGTTCTTTTATCACAGCCCGCTTGTCGTAGGCCTTTTTTCCCTTGCAGAGTCCCAGCTCGATCTTTACCAAGCTTTTTTTCAGGTATACAGACAGCGGTATCAGGGTATAGCCCTTCTCTCTGGCCCTGCGGTCGATTCGCTTTATCTCCTGCCTGTGCAGCAGCAGGCGCTTGGGCCGGTCGGGGTCGTGGCCGAAGACCGAGGAATAGATATATTCGTTGACATGAAAGTTCTTGAGCCAGACCTGGCCTTCCTTGAGTTCCGCATAGGAGTCGGGAAATGAAAAGCGGCCTTCCTTTATGGATTTGACCTCGCTGCCCTTCAGTTCGATGCCGCATTCGAGGCTTTCTTCCACGCTGTAGTCGAAGCGTGCCCTTCTGTTGAGGGAAAGGACTTTTACGTGTTCGGGAATACTCATGGATTCAGCAGGGCGGGCCTGAAGCCCAGATAGGCGGTACAGCGGGAGGGCTCGAGGGCGCCTCGGGAATAGAGATTGACAGAGCCTGGTTTATTGGCCCAGGAGCCGCCGCGAACCGAGCGTTCGGCGGTTTGGAGCTTGTTCGCCGCGAAGGCAGGGTAGGGTCGGTAGCTGTCGGAATTCCACTCCCAGACATTGCCGAAGAGGTCGGCGATTCCCGATTTGTCATATCCGGCGCTGCCGGCGAGAACCGGGCCGCTTCGCCTTCCGTCGGACCAGATTCCCGCCGGCCGGCTTGCGCTTGCATCGTCGGCCAGCCCGGTTCTCGCCGCGGCTTCCCACATAGCCTCGCTCGGCAGCCCGAAGCGATAGCCGCCGGACTTGGATGAAAGCCATTCGCAATAGGCCGACGCGGCGAACCAGGATATCCCTGTAACGGGAAGATCGTCAGCAGCCTTCCAGCCGGCCAGGTAGTCTTCGTCCACGAGACCTTTCCCAGCGAGGGTCGCTTTTCGCTCGAGGCTCCATTCGGGATTTTCCTTCATAAAGAGCGCCCACTGACGGTTGCTGACCTCTGCTACGGCAAGGCCGAAGGCAGGCAGGTCCCGCCGATAGGGTAGCCGCGAGCCCGAGGGGGCTTCGCCCCCCAGTCTGAAGCTGCCCTGGGAAAAGAGTATAAAATCCTGCCCGGCCAGGGATTTTCGTCCCTTCACTGCAGGGGCTGCTGTTGCGCCTGCCTCGGTTTGCCCCGTGGCCGAGCCGAGAGCAGCGGTGATTTTCGGGGCTAAAGCAGGGGCAAGGTCTTGCAGATAGGTTCCGGGTTCAGTTGATACGCCGAGGGCCGAGACTATGGTTCTCGCCGAATGCGAGAGACTCAAGGGGCTCACGATTCCCGAACTGCTGTAGATAATGCTCGCCCTGAGTCCGTCCCTGGCGGATTCGGCGGAACTGCCTGCCGACGCCAGGTCCCGGGCGAAATCTCTGTCCGAAGGCAGGTCTGATCGAGCAGGCTCAGCCCCAGGGGCGGCCTGTGAGGCGCCTGCTGGGGCGGCCGGAGAAGCACCTGGAGAGGCGACGCTGCGGTTTTTGGAATTCAAAACCCCCGTACGCGCCAGGTTCCCTGCGGCCTCGGAGAGTACGGCCGGTATTTGATACAGGGCGCTGGGTTTTCCGCTCATGGACCAGGCGGAATACTCCGCATAGCTTTTCTGCAGATACGCCGCCGCGTCCCCGGTCTGCAGGCTGTAGTCGACAGTCTGTTTTCGCGGGAAGAAGAGGCTGCCGAAAAGTCTGCCCGCGACCTTTACGTTCAGATTCTGGGGGGCAAATCCATCGTGCTCTATCCTAAGCTCGTAGGAACCGGCGGGGAAAAAAATCCTCTGCTCGCTGCTTCCTTTATAATCGTCTCCGTTGAATACGGCCGAAGGTGAGGGCTGTCCGGAAAATTCAAGGTAACTCCCGTATTTGCGTATGCCCGGCAGAACGAGAAGGAGGAAAAGTATAAGGAGGAGACCGAGGGCATAGGTGAGGGGAAGATAGACGCGGGGCGAGATGCCCGCCAGGGGACCAAGCTGAACCTTGGCGCCATCGATATCCGCCTGGGTAATCTTCTTCTCTTCCTTCATTGGCGAAAGGGTATAGGATGGCCTGGACCTTGTCAACGCGGTGCTAACATGGTACTTTCGATGCAATGAAGACAGAGCCCCGCGTACAGACAGATTTTATTCTCAGGCTCCAGGGCTTTACAGAATCCCTTCTCACGCGACGCTTAAAGCGCCGTCTGAAAGATAAGATGAAGCAGCAGCGGCGGAATGTGATCGTTGATTGGCTCTTCGCGATTCTCTGGGCCGCATCGGTCGTACTTGTAATCAACCAGTACATTTTCCAGAATTATAGAATCCCCTCCGAGTCAATGGAGAAAAGCCTTCTCATCGGCGACATGATCTTTGTCAATAAAATCACCTTCGGTCCTGAACTCCTGCCCGGTGTGGCTAAACTCAACAGCCCCATCAAACCACAGCGGGGACAGATCATCGTCTTCGAAAATCCGAGTTATCTTTCCAGAGGCCCTGTCTTTACCATTTTTCAGCAGTTCGTCTACATGCTCAGCC
>JAVEYV010000245.1:0-4012 GCA_034003305.1 Spirochaetia bacterium
CTTTCCCCCCGCGATCAGCTTGATGGAGATAGAAGAAGGCGAACCGATATAGCCTTCCCTGATTAACCGGGAGGCGAAGCGTATGGGGGGATAGAATACATAGTTTTCCGTCACCTTGCAGATGGTTCTGGCCGAGGCGGCCGCGTTGACGAGTCGCTGGGCGCCAGCCCGGTGGATGGTCATGGGTTTTTGCAGTGCCAGGTGCTTTCCGGCCGCTATGGCATCCAGGCTGATTTCGACATGGGAGGAATGGGGAGTGAGGATCTCCACCGCGTCCACCGCCGGATCCTCCAGGAGCCTGCGGTAATCGGTATAGTGCTTTTCCGCTCCCCATTCAGCCCGGCGGCGCAGTGCGGTTTTTTCGTCGGCATCGCAGACCGCGGCTATGCGGACTCCCGGTATTGCCCGGTAGCCTTCGTAAGCCATGTCGGCGATCCTTCCGCATCCGATTATTCCTATACCTATACTATCCATCGCCGGAGCCTTCCTGCTTTTCTCTTTCAGCAACTCGCTCTTTTACTCAGCGCCCCAATTCTTTCCGCAGCCTTTTAGCTATTGCCTCTGGGCTAAGTCTAAAGTGTTCCAGGAGCTGAGGATAGGTCGCGGAATGGATAAACTGTCGTTCTCCTCTGGAATCCAGGGCATTAAGGGCGATTACCCTTCCTGCGCCTTCTTTTCCGAAAAGGCTCTCCCTGGTCATCTTATTTAAAAAACCATTGTTCTGCTCAGCCAGGATGACGAGTTTTCCTGCGCTTATGAGAGCGGCCATCATTGTAGAATCAAAAGATGGCATGTCGATCACGCCGACGCCAATGCCTTCCTTTTCCAGGAGGGCAGCCGCCGACAAGGCTTCATGCGCGCCCCGGCCCGCTGAGACGATGACCGCCTCATCCTCGGCCCCCCCCTTGAGCCTATAGCCCTTACCGTAGTCGAAGACGAAATCCGAGCCGTAGATCACAGCCGAGGCTGAGCGCATGATCCTGGCGTAGACGAGGCCCTTATTGCCCTCCATAACCCATTTCATGAAACCGATGAGCTGGTTAGGGCAGGAAATGTCGACGATTTTTAGATGGGCCAGCTCGCTGAACACAAGGGCATCATCGTTGCCCATGTGGGTGGATCCGTTCGTCTTGGTCTCGAAGTTGGGGGCTGTGGCCAGGAAGGTCAGGTCGAGGTTGTGGCCCTCCGAGAGCCAGCCGGCGGACTCGATTACCTCCCGGCGTTCCTGGTAGCCTATTGCGATCCGGCGCATCACCCTCCAATCGAAGAAGGGACAGAAGGTGCTGACCCAGGTATTGTAGCCAAGCACGGCTAGGGCTTCGCCGATGTTCGTCATATTCGATTCAGCCACTCCAACGTTGAAGGCCTTGGTGGAATCGGCCCAGGAGAGTCCGCCTTCCAAACCGCTGGTTGAAGCCAGGTCGGCGTCCACGGTCGCGACTTTCCCTGAGCGGCCGAATTCCTTCATGCACTCGCTGACCACCCAGCTGGCCGCATAGGAGCGGGAGGGATCGAGGGCAGGGAGTCGTTCGGGATTGTAGGGAATGCGCTTGTCCCGGGGCGGGGCCTTCTTGACCCGCGCGCCGGCCCCAGGCACATCGCCCCTAGGCGCAGCAGCGCTTGGAGCGCCGGCGCCATGATTGCCGTCGACGGCAGCCCCTTCGCCGCCGATTCCCATGGTCTTGCCTCTCGCGGCGAGCTTAGTGGCTTCCTCGGAAGGCAGGGAGGCGAGGATCTCCTGGTATCGTTCCATGCGCAGCTTCTTTCGCCGTTCCTGGAACTGGATTTCCTGGGCGGCGAGGTCGGAGGGTATCTCGCCCTTATGGCTCACGCAAAAGCTCGAAAAACCGCCAGCGCCCTTCCGGGTGCGGCAGAGAATAGCGGTAGGCTTCCCGTTCCGGGGGCTTTGCTTGAATTCTCCCAAGGCCTGGAGAACAGCGGGATACTCCGTGCTGTCCACCAACATCACCCTCCATCCGAAGGATTCAAACCAGCCTTCGATATTGTTCATGGGAAACGCGGTAGCCCGCGGATTGTCCAGCTGGCCGCCATTGATATCCACCATGAGGCAGAGGTTGTCCAGCTTTTTGGCCCCCGCGAACATAGCAGCCTCCCATATCATACCCGCCTGGATCTCCCCGTCCCCGGTCAGGCAGAAGACATCGAAGCGGGGATCCTCCCTGCCCGCCAGGGCAAAGCCCTGGGCCACACCCAATCCGTGTCCCTCAGGGCCCGTGGCGATGTGGATGCCGGCTAAAAGCGGCCCAGGGTGGCCGTTGAGTATGCTCTCGTAGGAACGGGAATTTTTGAGCAGGCTCCTGTCGAAGTAGCCGAGGTCGGCATAGATCGAGGCCAGGGCGGCCACGGCATGCCCCTTGCTGAGGACGAACATGTCCTGTCCTGGCTTGGCCGGTTCTTCCACCGAATACCGCATGAAACCGCCGTAGTAGAGGGCCACCAGGGGTACTACCGCAGAAAAAGCCCCGCCGATGTGGATTCCTTTGTCCACCGCGTCCCTGCCCTGTTCAAGACAGAGAAGTCGTATCTCCGAATCCTTGATCCTAAGAAGTGAGGTAAACCCTTCATTCACGCTACCGAACCCCATCTCAAACCCTCCCCAGCCGCTGCCGCGCGGCCTGCTTGATATCGTCATGTCCCGGAGATCCCAGATTCAGTATCCCTTCCGCCATGAGGTGATTGAGGGAGGGAAGAACGATGCTATCGGGAAGGGACAGGATGATCTGGGGAAGGCTCTTATGAGTCGCATCGGATATGGACTTAAGCAGATCCCGGGACTCACTTTGAGGTTCCCGGCGTTCAACCGGGTATCCAGAGCCCCATTCCACCGAAAAAAGCCGATCGAAGACAAACTGGAGATTGATCTCACCTGCCCAGCCGTATCCCTGGTTGAGGGCAAGAGAAACGCAGTTGCCGCTGTTTATCCGGGCGAAGAGCCAGGCATCCAGGGGCGAAAGAAGATGGCCGCAGAACATTCCCGGATACTGCATTACCGAATTGAGATAGCCCTGGCCTGTGCCACAGCCCCCGATCACCAGGTCTGCGATGTCGAGATGAATAAGCAATGCCGACATAAAGCCCGTATGAGTGTAGAGCAGCTGAGGCTCCTGGCTTTTGCTCCTCATACCCGCATTGATGAGCTCAAGACCGCGGCCTTCCAGCCCCGCCATGATGGCAGGGTTCTTGTCCGCGGCGCTGACTTCGTTTATTACCGCCACTCTCATTGTCTCCCCCTTATTCGCCCGGCTCGCCGGGCATTGTCGTCCTATGCTTCTGATAGTGTGGGCAAGGCTTATTGGCCAAGTAAAGCGCCCCGCACAGCTCTGTTAAAGTCCGATCCGGTGATGCTCCTTTTGCACTTCCTCGCACCAGGGTCCGACATTCCAGCTTCCGAAAACTCCCAGGCCGCCCAGTTCATCGTCACCCAGATAGACAGGCAGGGAGATCACGGAAAGCCCCTCATAAGCGTAGGCCTGCTCCAGAGCCTTGGCGAAGGAGGCTGAATCGTAGCCGCCTGAGAGAGCGTTCACACCCTTGACCGCTTTAGCCAGAGCGACATAGTCGATCTGTACAGTATCGCTTGTCCGGTAGGTATTTTGGTACTGCGCTTTCTGCAGTCCGGCGATGGCAGCCATGCTCCTGTTGTCGAAGATGATAAGGCAGCCCCGTGCTCCGTGCTCCACTCCGTCAAAGAGTACCTGGGGAGTCATGGTAAAACTGCCGTCGCCTGAGAAAGCGAAGGTATAGACAGGCCGGTCTGCCAAAGCCGTGCAGAGAAGACCGCTGGCTGCCAACCCCATATAGGATGCCCCCGTATCGGAAAAGGTTAGGCCGTAGACTTCGTCCTCCACCACTTGAAACCCGTTGGCCTGAACGTCGCCTGCGTCAAAGTAGCGGGCGGCGCCCTTTTTAAGGGCGAAACGGTACGCGAGTTCTATGGCGGCGGGCTGGGTAAGGACTTCCCTGCCCCAAACTGGATCGAAAAGCGAAGGAT
>JAVEYV010000246.1:0-3973 GCA_034003305.1 Spirochaetia bacterium
GAATGTCGCCCGGCTGGATGAAGCGGGAGGAATCCAGGATGAGGGGACCCGAGAGGCCTTCATGGGTGATGAGAAGATCGCCGCGTTTTGTCATGATGCGTTTGCCCTCGCGCAGTACAGCTAAGCCGGCATTGCTGAAGGAAAGTCCGGCCAGGGCTTTGAGGCTGAAGTCGCGGATAAAGACGGGGGCGAGGGCAGGGCGGGGCGGGACGATACGGTGCCCGAGCGCCGCGGCCAGGGCATAGCCGTCGCCGGTGCTGCCGGTTTTAGGGTAGGAAGCGCCTCCCGTTGCGATGAGCACCAAAGGGGAGCGGTACGGCGAATCCCGCCCTTCGACCTGGACAGAGAATCCGCCGGAGCTATGTTGAATGGCGCCGACACGGTTGCCCGTTTCGATATGCACGGCAAGGCGCCGCGCCTCGTCCTGAAGAACCTTTAGGATGGATGATGCCCGGCGGTCGGCTGGGAAAATCTTGCCGTTTTCCTCGGTTTCGAACTGGATGCCTCGGGCTTCGAACCAGGCGAGGAGTTCCCGGTTGTCGAAGTAGTAGAGGGCCGGCTTCAGGAAGCGGGCGGCGGATTGGGCTTTTGCGCCGCCGCCGTAGTGGCCGAGAAAGTCTGCTATAGGCCCGGCGTGGGTGAGGTTGCACTGGCCGGATCCCGAGAGCAGCAGCTTGCGGGCCGGTTTTTCTTTGCCTTCGAGCACGAGGATGCCGCTGTGGGCTTTGGGCTCCGGAGTGGGGTCAGCTTCACGGGCTCCTTCGGCGAGCCGGATGGTATCGTCAGGGCGCATCGCCTGGGCCAGCCGGATGGCGGCGAAAAGGCCGGCGGGGCCGGCGCCGATTATTATCGCTTTATAGTTCTGGTTGCTGAGCATTGTCTCTATAATAAAGAAAAAAGTAATAACTGGACAGCACACGAGGCGGGAACCCTTATTAGCCTCCCTGAGTTTTGGCTGCCCCGGTTCTGTGGGCGGTGCGGATATCGGCAGGGAGATCCATGTAGCTGCCGCCGCGGGATCATAAAATATCTTATGTGCGATACCGCACAGACCATAACAAATTTCATAGCTGATTATCGTCATATAATGAAGGCGTATATGGTATTCCTCGCATCTGTACTATTTTTGGGGTGCATAACGGAAAATTGCGAAGGACAAAATAAAGGAGCAATTACAATGAATTCTGACAAGACTGAAGAGACAAACACAATCGCGCTTCCTCCCCTGCCGTTTGGGGACGCCGCACTGTCTCCAGTAATTTCAGCGAACACCATAAGCTACCATTACGGGAAGCATCACAAGGCATATGTCGATAACCTTAATAAACTTATCGAGGGAACGGAGTTCGCAGGACTGACACTGGAAGACATCATCAAACGGACTTTCGGAAAAACAGAAAAAGCGGCGATTTTCAATAACGCGGCACAGGCATGGAACCACGCTTTCTATTGGCAAAGCCTGAAACCGGCCGGCGGTGGGGAACCTTCCGCGGCGCTAAAAGAGAAAATTGAAGCTTCATTCGGTTCCTTGGACGCCTGTAAGAAGGAATTGCTGGCCGTCGCCACTGGCCAGTTCGGCAGCGGCTGGGCATGGCTTGTTCAAGACGGTGGGGCTTTGAAGGTGCTAAAGACCAGCAATGCGGAGACACCAATGACAGCGGGCTTAAAACCGCTGCTGACCATCGATGTGTGGGAACACGCATATTATCTGGATTATCAGAACCGACGCGTAGAGTATGTCAACCTGGTTCTGGAAAAACTGGTCAATTGGGATTTCGCGGAATCGAATCTGCTGGACTGATATAAAACCTAGGAGAGGCAGTATATGAAAGGCAATGAAAAAGTGATCGAGAGTTTGAATGCGCTGCTCAGTGATGAGCTGGCCGCATCGAACCAGTACATTCTCCACGCGGAAATTTGCGCGAACTGGAAGTATGGGAAATTGCATGACTCCATACAGAAGCGCGCGATCGATGAGATGAAGCATGCGGAGAAACTAATCGAACGCATACTTTTCCTTGAAGGGCGGCCAGTCGTGAGCAAACTCGGCGCGATCAATATCGGAATGGATGTCGAGGAGATTTTCAAGAAGGATTGGGCTTCGGAGAAGAAGGCGATCGGCGATTACAACGTCGCGATAAAAGTTGCCCAGGATCTCGGCGACAATGGGACGAAGGAAATCCTGGACTCCATACTGGAGGATGAGGAATCACATATCGATGTGATCGAAGCGCAGCGCGACCAGATCGCACAGATGGGTATCGCCACCTATCTCGGCCAGCAGATTTAATGAGCTTTGTTTAGTGAAAATTTACTGTCGTTCATATTTTATGTACACCCATATGTATCGAATGACGTAAGCGGAAATTGATACCGCTGCGGGTAACGTTCGCGTGCTTTTTGCGGAGACGAGTATTCGACTCCCTCCTTGGGCACTTAGCGCGAAGCTGCCGGTTTGGTCAGGCTGATTGTAATTGTGGCGGCGTTTTCCGCGCCTTTGAGGTTGTCCGCCATCGCGGCGATAGTGTCGTAGAAAAGTTTAGAGACGAAGGGCGCCAGCGGCAGTTCCTTGCCATCGCAGTATATGTGAATTTCTTTTTTTTCCTCATTCATGGGAAGCCTCCATTGCTATAAGGTGATCGATGAATTGCGCGATTTCTTCGGGTTTGAAAAATTTTACATTTTGGTCCTGGGCGAGGTTCAGCATAAAAGCGTTGCGCGCGATAAGTATATCGATATCGGCCAAGGTCCTTTTTAATGAAGACTCGTCACGCGCATTCCCGGAGGCCAGAACCCGGATCGCGCCTTCGACATCGAGACCTTCGCAGAAAATTATCGAAGCCCCGGGGCACAGGGAGATTATCGTGCTATTATCGATATGCGACGGAGCTTTACTGAGAATGAGCATTTCAGCGTCGCACAGGTAGATGGAGGGTTCGGCTCCTGCCTGGCGGAATCGGGATGAATCCTTGGAGCTTGGCGTGAGATTGGGAGCGTTGTGCGATTTTTTAATCGCCGCGGTTGAGATGCCGCGCCTGGCGCATTCTGCGATGGCCGCTTCTATAAATGTGGTCTTGCCGCTGTTGGACCAACCGAACACCGATACTATGACAGGCGTTGCCTTTTTCATTTTTCCCCGCAGATATGGAATATTCAAGCTTTTGGAGCCTTTATGGCAATACTCAGCTTTGAACCGGGCACGAAGCCGAAGCTGTTTTGGCCTTCCCGCCGTTCCAGGGCGGAGGCTGTAATCATATCGCCGCGCTGCAGGGAAAAAAAACCCGCTGTTTCGGCGGCGCTTTCTTTCGCCTTGGCCGAAAAGCTGGCCAAGCCGGAGTTGGTGCAGAGGATATAACGGAGTCGGCCGGCTTTGTTCAGCATGGCTTCGGAAATAATGCGGCCTTCAAGCCAGGCGGGCTGGAGGCCGGAGCCTGATAAGGCTATAGGCGAAGCGGCGGCAGGCGGCAGGTCGCTGCGCCCCTGGCCCCTGGCTCCTTCCCTGCTGTTGCTGTTCCCGGTTTTTTGCAAGGCGAACCAGGTCGCCTTGACCGAATCCCGGTCCAGCCCTGCCGCCGCTGCCAGAGCTGAGATCGGCTCATAGGGGCTCCATGCCCAGGTGGAATGGCAGCTTCTCTCCTGCCCCGCCGCAAGTACAGGGCAGGGATACGAACCAGGACAGGGAGCAACGCAGCGAAGAACGCCCTCAAATTCGGATAGGAGCCTATCCCGCAGGGCTAGGGCCGGACGGCTGGTTACTATGGCCGAAGGTTCGATGATTATAAGGAGCCCTCCTTCCGAGAGCCGTTCGACAGCCTGCCCAAACAGCGCGGCTCTTTTGTCCAGGGCTTGGGCATCCTGTTTCCAGAGTTCGTTGACGCTGTGACAGGCAAGAATCAGATCAAAGGGGCCTTGAGGAAGAGTTTTCAGATTTTCAAGATCGGCAAGTGAAGTGGAGAATGTCGCAGCGGTTTTT
>JAVEYV010000247.1:0-3963 GCA_034003305.1 Spirochaetia bacterium
ATGCCGATCTGTATCAAAACGCCGAAGAATCGGCGGCGGAGATCGAGGCAGCCCTGGGCGACTTCGCTCCCGAATTCAAGGAGGAAATGAAGCCCCAGCTCAAGGACTATCTCGGCCAAGTGCTGCTTTTAGCCAAGACTGCCAACGAGTTGGACAGCATTATCGGCGATATCCCTGTGGAGGCATTAAAAAAAGACAAGGTCGAACTCAGGACAAAACTGGAAAAGGCCAGCCCCTCCATGAAGTCGAACTATGAAGGCAGCATTAAAGAAGTGGAAGCCCAGGAAGAGTCCTTCAAAGCCCTGGTCGAACAGCGCGAGCTTATCGACCTGAGACTCCGATCTTCGGTTAATCAGATACAGCAGCTGCGTCTCGACCTGGCTAAAGCCAAGGCGGCCGACAAGGAACGGGAAGCCCTATTGCCCGAATCCCTTATATCCTCGGTACGCAGCCGATCCGAGGAACTTTCGAATTACATCGAAGACCTTAAAAAAGGCCACCTTGAAGCCCTAACCGATCCCTTTGAAGAATTGGAAAAAAGCCAGGCCCTCTTGGAATCCTCAAAGAAGCCTTCATAGCCCCCTTCGATCAGCGTCCCAAAAGTCTCCACACATCGGCCATCGATTTATCGGTACTGGAATTGTCGATGTAAATTCCCGGCAGGCGGTAGTTTTTTAAAGCCGTAACGAGCGGAGCGCTCCGGTCGGAACTCCGCAGAGCCTTATATCCAGTGTCCACTGCCACCTTCTCGATATCCGGCCTCCCTGCTCCCGAGCCGTAGGGTAAAGCAAAAACCTCAACAGGAAGACCGATCTGCTCCTGGATACTACGCTTGGATTCGGAGAATTCGATAGAAAGCGTTTGCGCATCAACCTCGCCTAAAGCCAGGTGATTGACCCCGTGAGATCCCATCGTAAAAAGCCGCTCTCCGTTTTTATTCTGATACGCGGCCATCTCGCGAATCTGCGGCCAGTTCATGTAGCCCACCTCCCCCACAGAGCCTGTGATAATAAAAAAGGTGGCTTTGATGTCGTATGCGCTGAGGAGAGGATAAACTATCCCGTACATGGAGAGATCCCCATCGTCGAAGGTGATTATGGCTGCGTCGTGCTTGAGCTCTAGCTCGCCGCGCTGTATGGCGAAGAGCTGGTCAAAGTCTATAACCTGAAAACGTTTTCGCAGAAAGACCAGATCATGTTCGAAATTGTAGATATCCCTGTTGTATTCTCCCCCGGTCCTTCCATAGACAAGATTATGGTACATGAGGACAACAAGCTTAGGGTCTTCCCTTAGGGGCAGTTCCTGATCTCTCAGCTGATCTTCCGCAACAGTCATAGCTTTTAGTCCCGTTCCTGAATTCTCGCCGCTCCAGTATCGAACGCTTTCGCTATGCTCTATAGCCTGCCTGCTCCCCGTAGCGCAGGATGCGAGCAGCCCTAGCGCCAGTAAACTGAAAAATACGAATGGTATACCTGCGCCCAGCTTTTTCATAATTATTTAAAAGAATAACAGAACTGAGAAGTTTTGGCAAATCAGGGGCTTCACTAGTGCGAAGCAAGACAGGCAAGGGCTATTGAAGCTACTTTGGAGAAAGCATCATCAGCCCTGGAAACCAATACTATCGGTTTAAACGCGCCGACAACTATGCCAGCCATCTTTGCCCTGCCATACCGGATGAGAAGTTTTCCAGAAATATTGCCGGATTCTATTGAGGGAAATATGAAGAGATCGGTTTTACCTGCTATCGAGCTGTCTATCCCTTTATGCTTCGCCGCCGTTTCGCTCGTCGCGACATCCATGGCTATTGGCCCCTCGATAACACAACCAGGAAACTCTCCCGCTTTCCATGAATCGACAATAGCTTTGGCATCAGTAGTAGCTGGTATTTTTAGATCAACTTTTTCATTTGCGGCAAGAATGGCGATGTTAGGATTATGTATCCCAAGCATGTGTAGTGTATCTAACGCGTTTCTCACTATAGCTTTTTTCTCTTCCAGGCTCGGAAGGACATTCATGCCCCCATCGCTGTGAAATACTAGTTTTGATTCGCCTGGAATTTCGAACAAAGCCAGATGGCTCAATAAACGATCTGTTCTTAAACCTTTTTCTGGATGCAATACAGCTTTAAGAAAATCGCTGGTGTTTATCAAACCCTTCATGAGAACATCAGCCTCGCCCGACCTAACGATGGAGGTTGCTTTCAATGCAGCATCGGTACCTGGTGTGACATTCTCGATTCTTATCTCGGGCGGCAGACCAGTGGCGCCACAAAGTCCCATAATTTTTGCTTGATCACCGACAAGGATGCCTTTAATAAATCCTAGCGTGACGGCTTGGCGCACAGCTGCAATCGTTTTGCTATCTTCAGCTGCGGCGACACAAACCGTTTTTGAGCCCATACGGCGTGCGGCATCGACAAGATCACCGAAATTTTTCAAACTTTCAGGCTCCTTTGTATACTTTTGATTTTTCTTCTCCTCTCAATACACGAAGGACGCCAAGGGCCAGCGAAGCCATCTCATCCTCCCCAGGGAAAATGTATATAGAAGATAAAAATTCAACACGGGATACGATATCTTTTACGATCCTGTCGGAATACGCTAGTCCTCCGGTGATGGCAATACAATCGAGTTTTCCGCAAAACACCGTCGATAAAGCTCCAATCTCCTTTGCGACCTGATATGCAAGAGCACGTAGCGCAACATCGGCATCTTTATTTCCAGCATTTGCCATCTCTTCAATCTTCCTGACATCCTTCTGGCCTATCAAAGAATTCAATCCACCCGATCCCATCAACGTTCCAAGGATTTCCTGTTCGGAGTGCCGGCCTGAGAAACACATTTTTACAAGCCGATACGAAGGAACGGTGCCGCATCTGTCGGAAGAAAACGGACCCTCTTCCTGCGCATTGTTTACATCGATCATACGTCCATTCTTATGGGCTGAAATCGAAATACCGGTTCCCAAATGAGCTACAATAATATTGAGAGATTCATAACTCTTTCCGGTTAGATTCGCCGCTTTTCTCGCAATAGCCTTACTGTTGAGTGCATGGGAAAGGCTAACCCTAGGCAATTCCAGCAGCCCTGAAATTCTTGCAATATCATCCATTTCATCGACTGATACTGGGTCTACTATAAATGCGGGGATTCCGTTGTCTTCTGCAATCTTTTTTGCCAATATCGCGCCCAGGTTTGAAGCATGTTCGCCTCTTAACGCGGCACCCAGGTCATCAATCATACTTTTATTGACTTCGTAAGTTCCGCTTTCAACAGGCTGAAGCATGCCGCCTCTTCCCACAACAGCATCCAGAAGCGATAAGTTACTATTATTCTCTTTCAAAGAAGAAATTATTAAACTATAGCGATAATCGAACTGGTCAATAACATGTTCATACTGCGATAGGTCATCTAAATTATGTTCGATCAGTTTTTGAAAGATTTTCTGTGTTCCGGTAAAAACAGCAATTTTTGTTGAAGTAGCCCCGGGGTTAATTACAAGTACATTTTCCATAAACGCAATTCTCGCTTAGCTTTTTTGCATCATTCCTGCCAAATTGTCAAGATCTGCAAATATGTTTTGATTTGCCCTATAGGCTTTTCTAAAGATTTCTTTTTTTATGGAAAAATATTCTTCACTATTCCCTGAGTTTTTATAGATTTTTCTTACTGGAACCATTCTTGTAGCTTGATCTATAGTCCAGTAGCCCTGCGCAGCCCCTGCTAAAACCGCAGCGCCTGCCGCTGATCCCATCTCTTTTGGAAGTACTTCGACATTCATGTGTAATACTTCGCAAATTGTCTGAACAAGGACTTCGTTATTCGATCCGCCACCTGTAACCCTGAGGTTATTATTAATACTTAATTTTTTCGATATATCTTCTATCATCATTTCTATTTCCATGGCTAAAGATTCAATAAATGCCATATAAATATCTTGTAACTGTGAATTATTTGTCAGCCC
>JAVEYV010000248.1:0-3960 GCA_034003305.1 Spirochaetia bacterium
TATTCCAAAGCTGTCCACGTTCAAGCGCATGATACCTCTCATTCTCCGTTCCTCGGTAATTGGTACTTGGATTGGTGCTTTACCCGGAGTCGGCGGGTCCATAGCGGCATTCATCGCATACGATTCCGCTAAAAAAACTGTCAAGAATCCTACTCGTCCCTTTGGCGAAGGAGCCTATGAAGGGGTTATTGCTCCAGAGGTGGCGAATAATGCAGGAATAGGCGGAGCACTCATTCCCCTGCTTACCCTCGGAATTCCCGGCGATGCGGTAACCGCGGTGATGATCGGAGCCTTTATGGTTCACGGCCTGCGGCCCGGACCCTTGCTGATGACTCAAAGCGCGGACCTGTTTTGGCTTATCATCGCGCTTTCGGTGGTAGCCAACGTTATATTCCTTTTCATAGGACTTGCCACGACTCACTATGCCCCAAAATTGCTTTCGGTTAAAAACGAGTATCTCATGCCAATCGTGGCCATACTCTGCGTCGTCGGCTCTTATGCAATCAACAACTCGGTATTCGATGTGATAGTGATGATGCTGACCGGAGTAGTGGGCTATTTCATGAAAAAAACAGGATTCCCCATAGGACCAACTATTATCGGTATTGTGCTGGGACCGATGGCTGACTCTGGAATGCGGCGGGCGACAATGATCTCCAACGGCGACGTCCTGGGAACATTCGCCGGTCGTCCTATCGCCATAATTATCACCGTATTCGCAATTTTGCAGATACTCGATCAGTTTCCAAGAATAAAAAATGCGAAAAAACAACTTATTGCCAACATTTTTCAGTCCAAGAGAAGTTGAATAGTATGCGATTGTGTCCGGCTTTCAAGGCCGGCCAAAGGAGGTTTTATGGGTAACAAGAAGTGGCGTGTAGTCTGCATTGTCACCGTCGTTCTACTCTGCGCGTTTACCGCGGTATCGGCGCAAAAAGCCTATCCGACCAAGGCGATTGAGGCAATCGTGCCTTGGGGCGCTGGAGGCGTTACCGATACAATAGCGCGCAACTTTGTGGCGCCTTTTGAAAAAGATCTGGGAGTGCCCATCGTTATCACCAATAAAGCGGGGGCTTCCGGAGCAATTGGATCCCAGTTTGTCCTTACAAAACCAGCCGACGGATATACAATACTTTTTTCAGCGGAAACACTGGGAACAATGAAAGTACTGGGGATGGCGGATATCGATTTTCGCGATTTTGAACCTATAATATTGATTTCTGGATTTATCCCTACCGTTACGGTATCGGCCAACGCGCCATGGAATACCGTGCAGGAACTTATCGAGGACGCGAAAAAAAGGCCTGGCAAAATCATAGCCGGATATGCGGGTCCCGGCTCTACTGGCCATATCTCATCGCTGCTTTTTTCCAAGCAGTCAGGGGCTAAGCTGAATATCGTCCCCTTTGGAAGCGGCGCCGAAGTATCGGCGGCTATTCTGGGAGGCCATGTCGATGTAGTCATGAATCCCTTGGGCGATAACATCGAAAACTACAAAGCTGGTAAATTAAAACTTCTCGCCACCTTCACCAATGAGCCCGTCAAGCAGGTTCCCCTGGTTCCTGCCCTTGGAAAGGCAGTCCCAGAGTTCCAGGAAGTCCTTCCATGGGGGCCCATGATCAGCATTCTCGTAAAAAAAGGCACCCCGGAAGAGGTAAAGGAAAAACTGAAGAAAGCAGCGATAGTGGCTGTAAATGATGAAAAGTGGATAGCCTTTTTGGATCGCTATTGTGCCAATCCCCTTAATCTTCTGGAAGGTGATTTCTGGAAGTTTGTCGATTCCTGGATCTCAAATACAACATGGATTCTCTACGATGCGGGAGTGGCAAAGAAATCTCCGGCGGAGTTTGGAATACCAAGACCTTAAGGAAATATGATGCCGGCCGGTGTATCCCAACCGCCGGCCGAGGAGGGCACGGTGAAAAAGCAAGAAGTGGCCGCGTTGATTGTTTTCTCAGCCCTTGGTGTACTTTCGGTCGCCCACGGCCTCTCTTTGCCGCTCATGGGAGCGGTAGCTTTAAGCCCGGGAATATTCCCCATCGTTATCGGCATTATCCTCGTCTTGTTATCCGCAGCGAGGCTTTACTCTATTTTTAAAATCACAAAAACCGGAAAACATGCTGAATCCGATGCGGTGGAAGAAGCCGGACCCAAGAAGCTATGGATTATCCTTACCCTTCTTTGCCTCTATGTAGCCGTACTGGAATGGATACATTTCATCCCGGCTTCCTTGATTTTCTGCACAGCTGTCATATGGTACACAAAGGGAAAATTCACTTTTCATATCCCCCTTGTCGCCACAATCGCAGTGCTCTCGATTTTTTTTCTGTTTACCTACGCCTTTTCGGTGCGGCTCCCGTAAGCTGCTGCCAGGCGCCGAAAGTCTGTAAGGAGAGATAGTTATGCTCGGAATTATTCGCCAATCAAATCTGCACGGAAAGACAACTATCCCCGGCTCCAAATCCCACATGATCCGGGCTCTCTATTTAGGCTCATTTGCCCGGGGAATGTCGAAAATCTTAAGCCCCGTCAAATCTAACGATGCCCTCTCCTGCCTCGGAGTGTGCCGAAGCCTTGGCGCCAAGATCGATACTTCCGACGATAATATCTGGCGCGTAGAGGGAGGCTCGCTCTCGGTGCCCAGGGATATTCTCGATGTGGGTAATTCGGGAACCACCATGTACATTGGCGCCGGCCTTTCCGCATCCTTGGGAGGCTACTGTGTATTTACCGGTGATCAGCAGATAACCCGTCGGCCTATACAGCCTGTCCTCGATGCCCTGAAAAAACTTAATGTCGAAGCCTTTACAACCAGGGCTAACGGTTCCCCTCCCTTCCTCGTCAAAGGGCCAATCAGGGGCGGCAAGACAACGGTCAAAGGAATCGTCTCGGCATATGTATCATCCATACTGCTGGGTGCGGCCCTTGCCGAAGGAGACTGCGAAATAGAAGTGGACGGCGTCAACGAAATTCCTTATATCCAGATGACCATCGAATGGGCCAAGCGTCTGGGTGTCTCCATCGAAGCGGAGTCCGGCATGGAAAAATTTTTCATCGCAGGAGGACAGAAGTTTTCACCCTTTGAATTCAGGGTTCCAGGGGATTTTAGCTCCGCGACATTTCCCCTCATAGGGGCAGCGATAAGCGATTCCGATGTTACCCTGCTCGGGCTCAACATGAAAGATGTCCAGGGCGATAAATACCTGGTCCATGTGCTCAAGGAAATGGGCGCGGACATAGAAATCATCGATGACGGAAAACTGGGTATTAGAGTTCGTGGCGGGGCGCCCTTGAAGGGTACCACCATAGACTGCAGCATAACCCCCGATTCCATCCCTATACTCTCCATACTCGGCTGTTATGCCCAGGACGAAACAAGACTCGTGAACATAGAAAGTTCCCGTCTCAAGGAATCGGACCGACCGCTTTTGATGTGCAAAGAGCTTGCGAAGATGGGCGGCCGACTCGAATTGAATCCCGACTCCCTCATTATTAAAAATCAGGCGCTGAAGGGCTCCTATGTCGAAAGCTACGGCGACCACCGGATCGCCATGGCCCTCTGTATCGCCGGGCTTATCGCCGAAGGAGCCACGCTTGTAACCAAAACGGAAAGCGCTGCGGTGTCCTATCCGGGATTCCAGACAATGCTCACCGACCTGGGCGCCGATGCCCTTTTTGTGGAAGATAATGCAAAACAAGACTAAGGCTCCGGGCAATGAGGAGCTGCTGAAGCCCGGAGTCCTCTGCCTCATGGCTCCAGGCGCTAAAAGGCGGTACGGCCAGGCGCAGAAGGGCTTTAAACTAGGTCCCATTGTGCTGCGCGCCCCCTATTTGCACTACGAACTCGAAGCGGCCGAGGTGCTTCAGGGGATTATCATGACAGCCACCAGCCTAGGAGGCGTGGCCCTATTGGAATCACTCTTCGGCATTCCGTATCCCGTTGCCATCACCATCATCGTA
>JAVEYV010000249.1:0-3913 GCA_034003305.1 Spirochaetia bacterium
GGAATCAACCTCACCGGTAGGTACTACGGAAAAGATGGCAAATCTCATCTTTAACAAAAGGCCTGAGTTAAAAGATAAGATTTTTATCGCCTATTGTCCCGAGCGAGTTTTGCCGGGCAACGTGCTGCACGAACTAGTGCACAACGACAGAATAATCGGAGGAATAGACGAAGCTTCAACAGAAAAGGCCCGGGATTTTTATATGGGATTCGTTCTAGGAGCTTTACATTCCACTAATAGCCGAACCGCCGAAATGTGCAAGCTCACTGAGAACTCTTCGAGGGATGTACAGATCGCCTTCGCCAACGAACTGTCGATGATTTGCGATAAAGCTGGCATCGATGTCTGGGAACTGATCGCGCTGGCGAACAAACACCCGAGAGTAAAAATTCTCAATCCCGGCTGTGGGGTCGGAGGGCATTGCATAGCTGTGGATCCTTATTTTTTGACGGCGGCTTTTCCGGAAGAGGCGCACATCATCGGAGAAGCGAGAAGGATAAATAATTATAAAACCCTTTGGTGCGTGGAAAAAATCCGTAACACCATTCAAGGGTATCAACTAGACAAGGGAAGGTCGCCTATCGTCGCCCTGCTAGGTCTGTCATTCAAGCCCAATATTGACGATCTTCGTGAAAGCCCAGCGTTAAAGATCGCGAGCATAATGACAAAGGATACGAAAATCGAGTTTTTGGTGAGCGAGCCCAATATAATAAGCCATTCCCGCTTTACGATCACCGAGACCAACGAAGCCTGTAAACGGGCGGATATCATCGTATTCCTCGTAGGGCACAGCGCTTTTCGAGATCTTTCGATAGGCGATGAAAAAATTCAACTGGATTTTTGCGGTATACGAAGGTGATACGATCAATCGGGAAGCGTATCTTCGGTTCGACCCTAGCCAAAGCTTCCGGTGTCTATACCATAACCTCCACGTTGAACGCGGGGGTGCCTTTCCTGCTGCTTCCTTTACTCACTCGCAAACTTTCGCCGGCAGATTACGGGATAGTGTCCATGTTCGCCCTGCTTTCGTCCATCGCTGGCGATTTTATGGGACTCTCGGTTCACGGGGGAATAAGCCGGGAGTACTTCAACAAAAAAACACTGTTCAAAGAATATGTTTTTAACTGCCTGTTGATATTGGGAGTCAGCTCGGCAATCATCTTTTCTCTTGTATTCGCGTTGCGCGACCCTATTCAAGCCTTGTCGCAGTTCCCCGGAAATTGGCTGTGGACGGTGCTTGTTTTCGCTCTATTTCAATTCTTCATTTTATCTTTAAGCGCGATTTATCAGGCTAAAATGCAAGCCGGAAGGTATTCGACGCTTCAACTTTCCCAGACCGCGCTCAATGTGAGCCTGTCCTTGGTTCTGGTCATGGTCTTTTCGCTGGGATGGAAAGGAAGGATCCTCGGGCAAACCGCCGCCGTGGTATTAATAGGCGGCGCGGCGCTGGCAATACTGCTCAAGAATTGGTCGATATTTAGGCCGAACAAGCTGTATATCCGTAACGCTCTTTCGTTCGGTGTACCCCTGATACCCCATAGCATCGGCACTATGCTCATAGTAATGGCCGATCGTTTTATCATCACCAACCGCTTAGGGCTGGCGGAGACTGGAATTTATACAGCAGGTCTTCAGATCGGCCTATTAATCGAATTGATCGCTAGTTCTTTCAATAAAGCCTACACGCCTTGGCTGATTGATACTCTCGACAAAAAAAAACACAGCCTCGATATCAGACTTGTTCGGATTACCTACGCGTATATCATGGCCATATCTGCGGGGGCTCTTCTGTTCGGGCTGATGGCACCGTATTTCGGAAAGTATCTTTTAGGAAAAGATTTTCGGATGTCCTACGGGGTAATTATGTGGATCGCTCTGGGCGGAGCGTTTAAGGGTATGTATTTCATGGTTACCAATTACATATTCTATGTCTATAAAACCTATATACTCGCATGGGTTACCTTCGTCGTAGGAATCCTAAACATCGGGCTTACCCTATGGCTTGTTAAAATACGCGGTATCGAAGGGGCGGCCCAGTCTCACGCTGTGAGCATGCTATTGAGTTTTTTAGCCACATGGATCGTGGCGGCGAAGGTGAAACCCATGCCCTGGAGGGAAGGATTTTTGTCGCTCAAGGAATTCTTGCCTTTTTCTAAAAGGAATGGTTCTTCATGAACGATGTTCTCGGCGAGATCGAGCGAGAGTGCGACGTATTGGACACATTCGCCTATAGGGATTCAAGTAGCTGGATAAGGATAAAGACTTACTTGGCGGACACATTGCTGGGAGCAGGCTCGATATCGCTAAAAAAATCTAAGATGTCCTTGTTCGCCAGTCTTGAATTGTCCCTCATTTCAGTAATTAATTATCTCCGTTACATCCTCGCGCCCCGGTCGCGAAAACCGGAAAAAATGTTTATCGGCGCCGGCTCGGGTCTTTTCGCAAATAACGGAAAAACGATGGATTCCTATTACCCCTACAAGGAATTTGGGGCGAGCACGGGACCTTATTGGCTGAGCGCGGATTTCCCCGAACGAATGCTCGAGTTCAAGCGCTATCTTTTAGAAAATAAAGTTGTCGTGTTCAGCTTTTTAAGCGCGCCGCTTGCCGCTTTGATCGATTTTTCGCTACGAAGCAAGAAATATCTTTCAGAGTCGGTCGCCACTGAAAAACTGCTAAGATACCTCGCCAGTCGGAATTTAGCGCTTTCTTTAGAAACCTTGGAGCGATTGCATCGATCGTATATCGCAAGGTATTGGGCCTTCAGGATACTCTTGGCGCCCCTCAGGATAAGCGAAGCTTTTCTTGTCTCGGCATATACATACTCGGAAGTATGCATGCTTATGAAAGAGCGTGGGATCAACGTTTCGGAAATACAGCATGGACTAATAGGCAGAACTCACTCTGGCTACAATTACCGGATAAAGGACGCTCGCCTGCCGACTCCGAACAGGATTTTTGTATACGATGAGTTTTGGAAAAACGAACTGCTATTAGCCGGGTATTACAGCGAAGACGCTATCTCGGTGACAGGACGGCTGAAATACGACGCCATCTCAAAAGAAAAACCTTCGCCGCTTAAACTGCCGTTCGTCGTGATTACCGGACAAGGCGTATTCACCGATCGGGTGATCGAATTTATGAAGAAGGCGATTCTGGATCAAAAGGAGCGCAAAAACAAATGCGCTTTTGTGTATATACCTCACCCTAACGAATCGTCCGATACAGCGAATGCCGTAAGAACGGCACTGGGCAGCTTGTCGGCGGTGGGCAAGGCCGACGGCTACACAACCGAAGAATATATTTTCCATTCAGTGGCGCATGTCTCCATTTACTCTTCGTGCCATTTCGACGCCATACATCTGTTGGGAAAAACGTATATATTGGACGTCATGGAAGGCAATCCCATGGCTGATTACATAAAGAGCAACCCAGAGGCATTCGTTCCAATAACCGACGCTTCGCAGATCGAGGAAATAAAAGATGCTTAGAACAGTTAAGAGAACGCTCTATTATTTAATATTTTCCCTAACTAAACGATTTAAGTATCCTAAAACCGAAATTTACACGAATCATGTACACCCAACCGCTAAAATTTTAAAGGGAGCGATAATAGAGCGCTTTTGCAAGATCGGCGCGGGTGTAAGTATCGGCGAGCATACGTTTATAAACGAATATACAAGGATCGATTTCAACTGCTTGAGCATAGGAAAGTATTGTTCAATATCGCATAACGTTAAAATAGGTATGGGACCGCATCCAGTGAGCTTCCCTTCGACAAGTCCGGTATTTTACTCCAAAGCTCGCGGATTCGTGAACGAAGACGGGTACGACGAGATAGCCGATAAAGGAAAAACAGTCATAGGAAACGATGTGTTCATAGCCGCCAACGCGGTAATTTTAGCCGGAGTTA
>JAVEYV010000250.1:0-3911 GCA_034003305.1 Spirochaetia bacterium
CAGGCGCAACAAGGTGTCGTGCGGGGTGTTTGGCGCTACTTCGATCACGATGGGGCTGAGATTGTTGCCGGATGATTCGCCAAAGATGTCGGGGTAAGAGATGTTGCCCTGTACGATATTGATCCAGGGACTGTCGCTGGTAACGGTTCCGGTGACGCCGGATAAAGTGGTGCTACCGGTATTGAGCAGGCCAAAATAGATTTCCAGGCTCTCACCAGCGGTGGCGATGCCATCGCCATTGCCGTCGGAGGCTCCCACAGTGTCGTCATCCACGATGATGGCAGCAGGCACCAGGGTGTCCACATCCACGATCTCGATATCGCTCATTAGAGGCTTGAAATTGTGTTTGCTTACCGTCAGTTTAGCTGTCCCGGCAGTCATGGTGGCGGGAAGGATCAGTACCACGTTGCCTTCCGCATCGGTATAGCCGCGCGAGAGGATTGTGTCACCCAGGGAGAGTACCACCGATGCACCGTCCACGGGCAGGTTTTCCCCATCGGTTACGGCAACGTCCAGCAGGGTAAGCCCTAGCGGAATATTGGGATAGGTGGTCATCTGGAAATGGTTTGGAATGCCGGTATATACTTCCATGGTGGGATCGCCCATCAGGTTGCACCAGTGAGTGAACTTCTCCACATTAATAGGCGAAGAAACACCAAAGATATCGTACATATAGAGCTTTCCATGCAGCATCGCTTCGCCCATGGTGCGCATTCCGTGCGCGTAGATTCCGTCAAAGATACCGCCGTGCAGCACGTTGTTAAAAGTGGTATGCGTGGAGGATGTGCTCATGCCGATGGCGGTCACAGTTCCCTTGGGAGCTGCAGTGGAGCCATAACGGATCATCTGTTCTGTTTCACCCGTACCGCCGGAATAGTTACCGGTCGCACAGGTGATGGTGACAGCGTGCGGCAGCTTAAAGCCATTGAAGATGGAGGATTCCGAGGGCGGCGAGAAATCGATGTAGCCGCGGAAGCTGTAGAATCCGATGCCTTGATTGAAGGCAGTATTGATGGTATTTACAAAAGCAGAAAATTCCGAGCCGTAGGCTTCGGTAAAGGTGGCATCGGGATTCACTTCCTGCGCCATTTCCTTGATGTATTTGCTGATGTACATGGTGGAGATTCCGGAGGGAGCGTTATCACCCACCAAAAGCAAGTGATTCAGCCAACTGGCTGTGTCCAGATCCATATCGCGTTCGTAAAGATATATCTTGTTTAGTACGACCAGGAATTGGTTTACATTTTCCACCGAGATGCGGCCGATGAAGACATCACCGAGCATATCTCCTGTATTCATAAAGGTATAGGGATAGTCCGATCCCCCGCTATTGTTCGAAAACGCAGGGATGGTGAAGCTGCCAGCAGTATCGCCGATCAGGATCACGTAGTCGGGGCGGGTATCAGGATTGTTATACTGGTTGCGGATATAGGTCTGAATGCTGCTGGTGGAGCTGCCTGCCTGAGCCGAGGTGGTATTGGCCACTGTCACGTCCGCGCCCTTCTGCCGCTTCCAGAGCACATAGCTGTTCAGAGCGGTTAAAAAGGTATTGTCAGTGGTATTGCCATGAATGATCAGATAGCGGGGCGGAGTATTCGCATACACCGCATCGCGGTACTCGTCATAGTTTTGGATCAGGGCGCTGTAGATATTTTCAAAGCTGGGGGATATCCTGGATACCGGCGCGTCAAGTTCATTGATGCCCGGTTCATTGGTGTAATTCACTCTCAGCTGGATGTTTTGATGGATTGTAAGTTCCTGAGTGCCTGCGTGGTAGCTAAAGGGATTGATCTGGATGGTCACCAGCCGGAAATCACGCAGGATCACGGGATCGCTATATTCAAGAGCAGCGGAGGGGTAATTTTCTCCGCTGCTATAAAAGGCTTCGTTCTTGATAAATGCTTTGGGGCTGTCCAATTCCTGACCTTGTTGCAGAGGGTAGGCATTGAACTGGCTGAGGTAGCTCTGCTCTGAGCTGAGGACTTCGATGTTCACCCCACCTTGATAGGGGATGGCGATGGTGGTGGTGATAACGGGCAAATCCGGCATTCCGCTTTGCATCAATGAGCCGGAGCCGGGTAGATTGATCTTGTGATAGACCGCATCTCCCTGGATTTCTTCGAGCACTTCAAATTCGGGCAAAGTGAAACCGAGTTCCATATGCTGGGCATTTTGGCTTTTGATCTCAAAAGCTGTTTTGTATGAAGTGGGTGCATAATCTGCACCTGTGGCAACCGCAAGCCCGCATAACAGGCTCAACATCAGTAGCAGTGCTAGTTTCTTCATGGCTTATCCTCAACTGGGTTTAGAGTTTTGTAGTCCAAATGCAAGTATCATTCCGAAATCGCATTAAAGATTGTAGTACAACATCATCTCATGCGGATGGGGGCGGTTCTGAACCGCTTCATACTCCGCCATTTTCATCTTGATATGGCTCTGGATGAGATCTTCGTTAAACACTCCACCTTCCAGGAGGAAGGCATGGTCGTCCTTGAGGGCTTGCATCGCTTCCGCCAGGTTTGCAGGAATCGAGAGCAGGCTGGCTTTTTTCTCTTCACTCCAGGCAAAGACGTTGTCGTCAAAGGGTCCGAGATTGTGCTTTGCGGGGTCGATCTTGTTCTTGATCCCGTCCAGTCCCGCCATCAACACCGCGCTCATGGCGAGGTAGGGATTGCAGGTGGCATCACCGGTGCGAAATTCGAAGCGTTTGCTTTCCGGGGTATTTGCATATTTGGGGATCCGGATGGCGGCGGAGCGATTTGCCAGGCCGTAGAAGAGCTTGACGGGGGCTTCAAAACCGGGAGTAAGGCGCTTGAAGCTATTGGTGGAGGGATTGGTGAAGGCGATCAGCGCGCGTCCGTGATAGAGGATACCGCCGATGAACCAGATGGCTTCTTTGGAGAGATCAGCATAGCCGCCCTTTTTGTAGAATATATTCTTGCCTTTCTTGTGCAGCATCATGTGAAAGTGCATACCGTTTCCGGCGTGGTTGTATACCGGCTTGGGCATAAAGGTGGCGGTGAGACCGTGATCCAGGGCGGTTCTGCGGATGATGTCCTTCATTACCATGGTGTCGTCACAGATCTTGGGGAAATGTAGCAATTCGGTCTCAATCTCCTGTTGGGAAGATAGCCCCACCTCGTGGTGATGATAGCGAACTTTAATGCCCATTTCTTCCATGATGTCCACCATTTCCTGGCGGATTTCGTAGAAACGGTCAAAGGGAGTATCGGCGTGGTAACCCTTCACGTCCTGACGGCTGACGCCATCCAGATCGTCGTAATCTTCGGGCAGAGAATCCTTGCATTCGCTGGAGCTGATATTGTATCCGCTGGAAAAGCTATCGCTATAGAATTGGGCGGTATCAAAGAGGTGATACTCCAATTCCGGAATCCAGGTGCTGGCATCGGCGATGCCGGTATTCACCATGTATTCATGTGCGCGATTGGCCACGCTGCGGGGATCTTTGGCGATTCCGATCCGGGTCTCGGCGTCGCAGATCGTGCAGATCATTCTCAGAGTGGGAACTTCGTAAAAGGGATCGATCTGAGCGGTTTCGATATCCGGCATCAACACCATGTCGCCGCTTTCCACGCTGCGCATTCCGGGGATCGATGATCCGTCGAAGGGAATTCCGCGCTGCAGTACGTTTTCGATTCTGCGGGAGGGGAAAGTGATGTGATACCACTTGCCGTCCAGGCCGCAATACTTCAGGTCGATGGCCTGGATTTCATTTTTGTCGATGAGTTGTTGCAGGGTCTTGAGGTCCATTGTTTTCTCCATATGTTTTTTTGTTTTATTTAAGGGGGGGGGCTACCTACAGCATGCCCAGAATCTGCATCACAAATTGCACCGCAGGCAGCACGATCTTTCCGATCAGATAGAGGCCCAGCAGGTTTGAGATTATGATT
>JAVEYV010000251.1:0-3891 GCA_034003305.1 Spirochaetia bacterium
CACCAGCATCTTGGCCTTCTTGATATTGTAGACAACGTCCTTTTCCACAAGCTTCTTCATGATGAAGGGCTTGAACAGCACCAGGGCCATCTTGGTGGGCAGTCCGCACTGCCACATCTTGATCTCGGGGCCGACCACAATGACCGAGCGGCCGGAGTAGTCGACGCGCTTGCCCAGAAGGTTCTGGCGGAAGCGGCCCTGTTTGCCTTTGAGCATGTCGGAGAGGGACTTGAGGGGCCTGTTGGAGGCGCCCTTCACCACCCGCTTCTTTTTAGTGTTGTCGAAGAGGGCGTCCACCGCTTCCTGGAGCATTCGCTTTTCGTTGCGGATGATGATCTCGGGGGCGTTGAGGTTCTGCAGTCGCTTGAGTCTGTTGTTGCGGTTGATAACCCTGCGGTAGAGGTCGTTGAGATCGCTAGTGGCGAACCTTCCGCCGTCCAGCTGCACCATGGGTCTCAGCTCGGGCGGGATAACAGGAATCACCGAGAGAATCATCCACTCGGGTTTGTTGTTGGAATTTCTGAAGGACTCGACGATCTCGATGCGCTTTAATAGACGCTTATCGGCCTTCGGTCCCTTGGCGATCATCTTTTCCCGCAGTTCTGCGGCCAGTTCGTCCAGGTTTATCTGCTCTAAAAGGGAGCGGATCGCCTCGGCGCCCATGCCGGCCGAGAATGCTCCGCCGAAGCGGTCCTGGGCGGCATTGTAATCTTCCTCGGTAAGGAGTTCCATTTTCTTGAGCTCGGTCTCGCCCGGATCGATGACGATATACTTCTCGTAATAGAGGATGGACCTAAGGGCAGCCACCGGCAGGTCGAGCAAGAGCCCCATGCGGCTGGGCACGGAGCGGTAGAACCAGATGTGGGACACGGGGCAGGCCAGCTCTATATGGCCCATGCGTTCGCGGCGCACCCTGAAATGAGTGACCTCGACGCCGCAGCGGTCGCAGATCACTCCCTTGTAACGGATCGATTTGAACTTACCGCAGTAGCATTCCCATTCCTTGGTGGTGCCGAAGATCCTCTCGCAGAAAAGACCGTCCCTCTCAGGTCGGAGTGTGCGGTAATTGATCGTCTCAGGCTTCTTGACCTCTCCGTACGACCAGGCCTTGATCATCTCCGGACTGGCCAGACGGATCCCAATACTGTCAAAATCCTGGATATCTCTCATGCTGCCCCCTTAAGGCTAAAAGGCGCCGGTGTTCTTGTTGATGATGTCCTCATCCCGCTCCGTCAAGGCTATCTGCTTGCCCTTGGCGTCGAACACCCTAATGTCCAGCGCGAGTCCGCGCAGTTCCTGTACCATTACATTGAAGGCTTCGGGTATGCCCGCCGCCGTGTGGGGCTCACCCTTCACGATGGCTTCATACACCTTGGCCCTGCCGGTCATGTCGTCGGACTTGATTGTAAGAAGCTCCTGGAGGGTGTTGGCCGCTCCATAGGCTTCCAGGGCCCAGACTTCCATTTCGCCCAGGCGCTGACCGCCGAACTGGGCCTTGCCGCCCAGCGGCTGCTGGGTGACCAGGGAATAGGGACCCGTGCTCCTGGCGTGCATTTTGTCGTCCACCAGGTGGTGCAATTTCATAAAGTAAACCACTCCGACGGTGATCAGATTCTTGAATGCCTCGCCGGTGCGTCCGTCGTGGACAATGGCCTTGCAGGAACCCGGGAGCCCGGCTTTCTCGATCTTTTCCTCGATCTGTTCCTGGGAAGGAGACTGGAAGACATGGCAGGAATACCACTCGCCCAGGGTGCTGGCAGCCCAGCCCAGTTCGGTCTCCATGATCTGGCCGATATTCATCCGCGAGGGCACGCCCAGGGGATTGAGGCAGATGTCCAGAGGAGTGCCGTCGTCCAGGTAGGGCATATCCTCCACCGGCAGCACCCGGGCTACAACGCCCTTGTTGCCGTGGCGGCCCGCCATCTTGTCTCCTTCCTTGAGCTTGCGCTTGGCGGCGATAAGCACCTTGACCACTTCCTCCACGCCGGGCGACAGGTCGTCGTTGGCGCTGCGCCTCAGGCGCTGGACATCGATGATGGTTCCCTCGATACCGTGGGGCACCCTGAGGGAAGAATCGCGGACATCCTTGGCCTTCTCGCCGAAAATCGAATTGAGGAGCTTAAACTCCGGGGTAGTGTCGGTATCGCTCTTGGGCGTTACCTTTCCCACTAAAATGTCGCCGGCCTTAACCTTGGGTCCCACGCGGATGATGCCTTCTCCGTCCAGGTTATCCAGGATTTTCTCGCTGGTGTTGGGGATGTCTCTGGTAATGCGCTCGGGACCCAGCTTGGTCTCCCGCACCTCGGTCTGGAACTCCTTGATGTGGATGGAGGTGAACATGTCCTCTTTGACCACCCGTTCGGAGATAAGGATGGCGTCCTCATAGTTGTAGCCGTTCCAGGGCACGAAGCCGGCCAGAATGTTGCGGCCCAGGGAGAGTTCGCCGTTGTTGGTCGCCGGACCGTCGGCGATCACCTGCCCCTTCTTGATCTTCTCGCCCTTCATGACGATGGGGCGCTGATTGTAGCAGGTATCCTGGTTGGTCCGCTGGTACTTGGAGAAAATATAGACATCCTTGTCCGTGGGATCCTTGGAGTTAGGCGCTATGACAACCCGCTCTGCGTCCACGAACTCCACGGTTCCGGCCCTGCGGGCCTTGATAAGAACGCCGGAATCGTAGGCCGTCTTCCACTCCATGCCCGTACCCACCCTGGGCGGCTCGGGGAAAACGAGGGGAACTGCCTGGCGCTGCATGTTCGAGCCCATGAGGGCGCGGTTGGCGTCGTCATGCTCCAGGAAGGGTATCAGCGAAGCCGAAACAGAGATGATCTGCTTGGGCGACACGTCCATGTACTGCATTTCCTTGGGCGGGCGCATGGTGTAGTCGCCCTGATGCCGGCAGGAAATCGAATCGTCCAGGAAGTTCCCTTCCTTATTGATATGGGCCGAAGCCTGGGCTATGTAGTAGCGGTCTTCGTCGATAGCCGAAAGATACTCGATTTCCCTGGAGACTATTCCATCCTTGACCTTGCGGTAGGGGGTCTCCAGGAAGCCGTAATCGTTAACCGTGGTGTAGGTGGCCAAGGACACGATAAGACCGATATTCGGACCTTCCGGTGTCTCGATGGGACACATGCGGCCGTAGTGGGTGTAGTGGACGTCGCGGACCTCGAAGCCGGCGCGGTCGCGGGAGAGTCCTCCCGGCCCGAGGGCGTTGAGTCTGCGCTTGTGGGTGAGTTCGGCCAGGGGATTGACCTGATCCATGAACTGGGAGAGCTGGGATGAGCCGAAGAACTCCTTGATCGCCGCCACGATTGGCTTGATGGAAACAAGGTCCTGGGGCCTGACGGTCTCGGTTTCCTTGAGGGCCATGCGCTCCTTGGCGATTCGCTCCATGCGGGCGAAGGCGCTCTTCATCACGTTGGCCAAAAGCTCGCCCACCGAGCGCACCCGCCTGTTGCCCAAGTGATCGATATCGTCCACATAGGCCTCGCCGTAGTACACGTCCATGAGATGCTTCATGGTGGCCACGATATCGGTGCGGGTGAGGGTAAACTCGGTAAAGGGAGTCTCGTAGTTGAATTTTTTGTTCAGCTTATAGCGTCCCACCTTGCCCAGGTCGTACTTGCGGGAGGAGAAGAACATCGAATTGAGGTCCTTCTCGGCGCCCTCGACGGTAATGGGCTCTCCGGGCTGGAGGGTGGAATAGATGGCTGCCAAGGCGTCGGCCTTGGAGGGCTCATCCTGCTCTGCGCTTTCTTTTTCCAGCTTAACGTCTTCCCTTTCGAAGCAGTGGAGAATCATCTCGTTGTGCATCGAATCGGGGTGCTCCAGATCGACAACCTCAACCGTATCGATGCCCAGGTTGGCCAGCTCGTCGATTTCGTGCAG
>JAVEYV010000252.1:0-3850 GCA_034003305.1 Spirochaetia bacterium
CCCCCTGGCCTGGGCTTCGGAAGCGGCAGCGCCCGAACTGGGCGCCCGCATGACCCTCTTGGTGCTTCAGCTCGCAATAATCGTTTTCGCGGTCAGAGCGGGCGGAAGCCTTGCGCAAAAACTCAAGCTGCCCTCGGTGGTGGGCGAACTGCTTGCCGGCATAGTCCTGGGGCCTTACGCCCTGGGGACGATTTCTCTGCCTGGCTTGGCCGACGGACTCTTTCCCCTGGCCGAAGGCTTTGCGATAAGTCCGGAGCTCTACGCCCTTTCCACAGTCGCATCCATAATCCTTCTATTCTCCTCCGGACTGGAGACAGACATCAACATGCTGCTGCGATACTCCTTCGCCGGCTCCATCATTGGCTTGGGAGGAGTCGTCGCTTCCTTCGGCCTTGGGGCGGCATTGGGCGTACTGCTGACCGGAGGGTCTTTCTTTTCACCGCCATCCCTCTTTTTAGGCATTATGAGCACCGCCACTTCGGTGGGCATCACCGCACGCATCCTTTCTGACAGAAAGAAAATGGATTCTCCCGAAGGGGTGAGCATCCTGGCTGCGGCAGTTTTCGACGACGTTCTGGGAATTGTCATCCTCGCTGTGGTCATGGGCATAGTCTCGGCTATCGGAGGCTCAGGAGAGGGGCTTTCCCGCTTGTCGGTCCTCGGCATCGCGGCAAAGGCCTTCGGCATCTGGCTTGGCTTTACCGCCTTGGGTCTCATCTTCGGCAAACGGCTTTCGAATTTTCTCAAAAAACTGGGAGACCAAACCCATTATCCAGCCCTTGCCTTCGGACTCGCCCTGCTCCTGGCCGGCTTTTTCGAGACCCAGGGACTAGCCATGATCATCGGCGCCTACACTGTGGGCATAAGCCTTTCGCGGAGCGATATCGCCTTTTTGATTCAAGACAGGATGAAGCCCCTCTATGATTTCTTCGTGCCTATCTTCTTTGCCACGATGGGCATGCTCGTCGACCTTAAACTTCTCCTCGACCCGAGAGTGCTCGGCTTCGGCCTGGCTTACACAATTACCGCGGTTGCGGCCAAGGCCCTGGGCTGCGGTATTCCTTCGCTCTTCCTTGGCTTCAATGTGAAGGGCGCTCTCAGGATAGGCATGGGAATGGTGCCCCGCGGCGAGGTTGCCCTCATCGTGGCGGGCATTGGGCTTTCAGGAGGCATACTCGAACCTTCTATCTTCGGTGTTGCGGTGCTCATGATCCTTGTCACGACCCTTCTCGCCCCGCCTCTTTTCAACCAGGCGATGGCCCGGTCAGGCGAAGGCACCAGAAAGCCTGTCAAAGGCTCCAGCACCGAAAGCTTCAGCGTCGAATTCCCCTCCGGCGATATTCTCGAACTGGTTTCCTCCACTTTTTTGAGGGAAATGCAGCGGGAAGGCTTCTTTGTCCAGCTCATGAGCATACGGGACGAGATCAGCCATATCCGCAAGGGGGATGTATCGATCTCGCTGGCCAAACAAGGGAATACCCTCTGCCTGGAGAGCGCGCCCGAGGATATTCCCTTCGCAAAAACTGCTCTCCATGAAATCTTGGTAGAACTGGACTCGGATTTTGACAAGCTTAAGGAAAGCCAGGACCCCGAGAAGCTCCGCTCCGATCTGCACGTGGAAGAGGGGCGCAGAGATCCGGGATTCAGGCGAGCCTTGAGCCCCGACTGCGTCACCGTGAGCCTTGAAGGCGATACCAAGGAAAAGGTGATCGCCGAACTTGTGGAGCTTCTGGACAGAGCCGGAAAACTAAAGGACAGGGAACTGCTCCTACATGACTTGATGGAAAGGGAAGCGCGCATGAGCACCGGCATGGAGCACGGCATTGCCCTTCCCCACGCCAGGAGCTTTGGGGTGAGTACGGCGGTAATCGCCATCGGAATACACAAGCAAGGGCTGGACTTCGGCACGATCGACGACTCGCCGGGAAGGCTTATCGCCCTGATCGCCAGTCCCGCCGACGATACAGCCCCCCACATGCAGGCGCTGGCCAGCCTGGGAGCTGTCCTCGGCGACGAGGCGAGGAGGGCTCGGCTCCTGGCCGCGGAAACCGCCGCCGAAGCCTATGAGCTTCTGGTGGCTAAATAGACGCCAATAACCGTCGCCGCCCCTCCGGCAAGCTGGGAATGGGCAAGACGCTCCCCCAGGATAAAATAGGAAGCCACGACGGAAACGACAGGGATCAGGTTAATAAAGACACTCGAGCGGCTTGGTCCCATCCTGTCCAGCACCGTAACCCAGAGCCAATAGCCTCCCGCCGAGGCAAGGACTCCGAGGAACAGAACATTCAAGAGCACCGGAGTCGACACCCGCACGAAACCCTGACCTTCCAGCAGAGCCAGGGGAATACAGCCCAGCATGCCAAAAAAAATCTGCCAGAAGGTTACGCAAAGAATCGGGTACTTGAGACCTAAGGGCTTGGTTAAAAAGGTATAGCACACCCAGGAGACCGCCGCCCCGATCATGAACAGGTAGCCCCCTGAGGAGGATGAGGCCGATCCCGACTCTGCAACCATGACAGCAACGCCGCCGAAGGAGAGCAGGATTCCGACAACCACCGATTTGCCTACTCGAATCCGGTAAAAAACCATATCCACCAGCAGGGTGAGCACTGGAACTGTTCCGATAATTATCGAAGACTCCGAGGCCGACAGCCTCATGATCCCGTAGGTTTCAAAGAAAAAGTAGAGCGTTATTCCAATAAGGCCGCTGACAAAGAGAAGCGGCAGGTCTCTCGGCTTTACCGCCAGGGGTGTCTTATTGATCAGGGCAATCACGGGCAGCAGAAGGCTGGCGATGATAAAACGCCAGAGTGCGAGAGTCATTGGCTGAAGCTCAACCACCGTCACCTTGATTGAGAGAAAGGTAAGTCCCCATATACAGGCAACTGACAAGCCGAGAACAGCTTCGATACCGAGTTTTTGCTTGCCCATGGCGCTACTGTATATCCCTATGCGACCGCCCTGTCCAGAGCAGCAATCCCTTACTATACTATGGCTATGGACGAATTTTGCCTCGATGGTTCTTCCCTCAGTCTGGAAAAGCTCCAATCCATAGCTCAGGGCGTAGGCAGGGTCGCGCTGGACGATGAGGCAGTGCGGCGCATGCGCGCCTCCCGATCCGTGGTGGAGGCCTGCGTCGAGGAAAGGCTTGTGCGCTACGGCATAACCACCGGCTTCGGCAAGTTCTGCGACATCGTCATTTCCAGTGAGGACAACGCCGCACTGCAAAAAAACCTAATCATGAGCCATGCCTGCGGACAGGGCCAGCCCCTGCCCGTCCAGACTGTCCGGGCTGTCATGGCGCTCAGGGCCAACGCGCTGGCTGTGGGCAATTCGGGCATCAGGCCTGAGGTAGTCCAGCTTTTGCTGCGGATGCTCAACGCCGATATCCTGCCGGTCATACCCGAGAAGGGTTCGCTCGGCGCATCCGGCGACCTTGCGCCCCTGGCGCATATGGCCCTGCCCCTCATAGGGATGGGCGAGGTTATCTATAAAAACAAAACGATGGACAGCCTTGAAGCCCTCAACCTGGCCGGATTGAAGCCGGTAGTGCTCCAGGCCAAGGAAGGCCTGGCCCTGATCAACGGAACCCAGGTCATGACCGCGGTGGGCGCCCTAGCCCTCAACAAGGCCTGGGAACTGTACCGAAGCCTCTGCCTGGCTTCGGCGCTAAGCTTTCAGGCCCTCAAGGGCATCGTGGACGCCTTCGATCCCAGGGTACAGCAGCTGCGCCGGCAGCGCGGACAGATCCGCTGCGCTTCCCACATGAGAAGCCTGCTGGAAGGTTCTTCCTTGACAAGCCGCCAGGGCGAGCTGCGTGTCCAGGACGCCTACGCCCTCCGCTGCATTC
>JAVEYV010000253.1:0-3840 GCA_034003305.1 Spirochaetia bacterium
CCCCGAGATCATCATCCGCAACGAAAAGCGAATGCTCCAGGAAGCGGTGGACGCCCTCTTCGACAACACTAAAAAGAAGCGGGTGGTGAAGGGCGCCTCCAACAGACCCCTCAAGTCCCTCTCCGACATGCTCAAAGGCAAACAGGGCCGCTTCCGCCAGAACCTTCTGGGCAAGCGCGTCGACTACTCCGGCCGCTCGGTCATTGTGGTCGGCCCCGAGCTCAAGATGTGGCAGTGCGGACTGCCCACCAAGATGGCCCTGGAGCTGTTCAAGCCCTTCATCATGAAGAAGCTTGTGGAAAAGGACGTTGTCTACAATATCAAGAAGGCCAAGATGCTGGTGGAGTCCGAGACTCCCGAGGTCTTTGCGGTTCTGGATGAGGTGGTAAAGGAGCATCCGGTCCTTCTCAACCGCGCGCCCACCCTCCACAGGCTGGGTATCCAGGCCTTCGAGCCGGTGCTGGTGGAAGGAAAGGCAATAAAGCTGCACCCCCTGGTCTGCAAGGCTTTCAACGCCGACTTCGACGGCGACCAGATGGCCGTCCATGTGCCGCTTACCAACGCGGCTCAGGCCGAGTGCTGGACCCTCATGCTCTCCAGCCGCAACCTTTTGGACCCCGCAAACGGCAAGACCATCGTGTATCCCTCCCAGGACATCGTACTGGGTATCAACTTCCTCACCAGGCCCAAGAAGGGCGTGAAGGGTGAGGGCAAGCGCTATTCCTCCGCCGAGGAACTCCTCATGGCCTGCGAGTCCGGCGCCTGCGATTATCAGGCCGAGGTACGGGTTCCCGCCACCAAGGTCACGATTTGGGACAAGGTAGGCAAGGAATTTGACCAGCCTTCCAATCACACCATACTGACCACCGCGGGACGGATCCTGCTCAACGAGGCTTTCCCCGCAGAAGTTCCCTTTATCAACTACGCGCTCACCGACAAGGACATTCGATCCCTGGTCGAGACTGTGTACAAGCTGAAAGGCCCCTACGTCACCGTCATCATGCTGGACGCGATCAAGAACATGGGCTTCAGATACGCCACCTTCTTCGGCGCCACCATTGGCATGGACGATATCATAATTCCCCCGGAAAAGGCCTCCATGATCGACGCGGCCAACAAGCAGGTCGAGTCGATCCAGAAGCAGTACCTGGCCGGCCACATCACCCAGGACGAGCGCTACAACCGGGTAGTCGAGGTTTGGTCCAAGACCAACGAGGAACTCACTTCGGTGATGATGAAAGCCCTGGAAAACGACAAGGGCGGTTTCAACAACATCTACATGATGGCCTATTCCGGCGCCCGCGGAAGCCGCAACCAGATCCGTCAGCTGGCGGGTATGCGCGGTCTTATGGCCAAGCCATCCGGCGATATCATCGAGCTGCCGATCAGGTCGAACTTCCGAGAAGGTCTTTCGGTGATTGAGTTCTTCATCTCCACCAACGGCGCCCGAAAGGGTCTGGCCGATACGGCCTTGAAGACAGCAAACGCTGGGTATCTGACACGAAGGCTGGTGGATATAGCCCAGGATATGGTGGTGAACGTGGACGACTGCGGAACCATCAACGGATCCGTATACACGGCTATCAAGGACGGCGAGGAAATCATCGAGCCCCTGCGCGAACGAATCATCGGCCGATTCACCCTGGACCCCATCAGGCACCCGATAACCAGCGAGGTCATCGTCGAAGCCAACCAGGAAATCACCGAGGAAATAGCGGGGTTGATCGAGGCTGCGGGCATCGAGGAAGTGACAATACGAACGGTGCTCACCTGCGAAGCCCGGTATGGCGTCTGCCGCAAATGCTACGGCCGCAACTTGGCCACGGGGCGCACGGTGGACATCGGCGAAGCGGTTGGCATTATCGCCGCCCAGTCCATTGGCCAGCCTGGAACCCAGCTGACCATGAGAACCTTTCATATCGGCGGCGCGGCAACCAAGGCATCCGAGGAAAACCGCGTATACCTCAAGTATCCCGTCTATGTTACCAGAATCCAGGGCACCTACGTGCCCACCAAGGATAACCACTACCTCTTTACCAGGAAGGGCCATATCTACGTCTGCAAGGTTTTCTCGGCCTTCGAGCTGGCCAAGGGCGACAAACTCCTGGTGCATGACGGCGACAGGGTACTGAAAGGCTCGTCGATCATTAAAAAGAAGGGAAAGGGCGAAGAGATCCTCGCGAACGACATATCCTACGCCAAGGTGCTTCCCGCCGAAGGGGACAAGGGTCAGCGGCTCTTGCTGATCGCCCAGGAGCAGAAGCTGGAGATCCGAAACGGCTCCGATCTCTCGGTAAAAGAGGGCGATCTCGTCCCCGCCGAAAATTCAATTGCAATTTTCGACCCCTTCACCGATCCCATCATCTCGGAATACGACGGCTACGTCCGTTTCGAGGACATAATCCCCGGATCGACGCTGAAGGAAGAGATAAACGTGGAAACCGGCAACATCGACAAGCGGATTACCGAATTCGCCCTGGAGCGTGATTCCAAGCAGCCTCGAATTGTGATAAGCGACGAGGCGGGCAACGAAATCTTTGCCTATCTGCTGCCCGGCGGCGCCTACCTCAACGTGGAGGACGGCGAATCGATCAAGGCGGGGCGCACCCTAGCGAAGATTCTCAAGGAAAGCGCCAAGGCCATGGACATCACCGGCGGTCTGCCCAGGGTTGAGGAACTCTTCGAGTCCCGCAAATCCAAAAACCCGTCCATTCTCGCCATGGTCTCCGGTAAGATCTCAATTCGGGGAAACATAAAGAACAAGAGGCTGATCGTCATCACAGACCGCTTCGGCAAGGAATACAAACACCTCGTACCCATGGGCAGAAGGCTGCTGGTCCGGGACAACGATATGGTGGAAGCCGGAGAGCTGCTCTGCGACGGAAGCAAGAATCCCCACGACATGCTGAATATTCTGGGTGAGCAGGCTTGCCAGGCATACCTCATGGACGAGGTTCAGCAGGTGTACCGCCTCCAGGGTGTTACAATCAACGATAAGCACATCGGCGTCATAATCCGTCAGATGATGAAGAAGGTTGAGATTGTGAGCCCCGGCGATACCAGGTTCATATACGGCCAGCAGGTAGACAAGTATCGCTTCCATGAGGAGAACGAACGGGTCATAAAGGAAGGCGGTCAGCCAGCCGTGGCACGGCCCATGCTTCTGGGTATCACCAGAGCATCCCTCAAGATCGATTCCTTCTTCTCCGCCGCGTCCTTCCAGGAGACCACCAAGGTTCTCACCGACGCCGCCATCGCAGGCTCGGTGGACGCCCTGAGGGGACTCAAGGAAAACGTCATCATCGGCCATCTGATTCCCGCCGGCACGGGCATGAAGGTCTACAAGGGCATCAAGCTCTCGGACAGCGATCACGACGATCTGGACAGCTACGTGGAAGAAATCCTGGAAAAGCGCAAGCTCGAGAAGGAAATGGCCCCCATTCCGGCACTGGAAGACAGGGCGGATGCCAACGGGACCTTCGAGGAAGAGACGGTATTCGACAACGACGCCGGTTTCGAAGCGGTAAACGAGGAAGAATAAATAGGAGCCTGAGCCTTTTGGCTCAGAAAGCGGTGCCGGGGGGCAGGCCGCAAGGCCTACCCCCCGGCACCGGTATTGACATTCTAGGAAGGCTGGAGGTATCTTGGATCGCTCGGTAGAAGCCACCGCGCTTTTTCCGGCGATTGTACCAGCCATAATTTGAAACTGGTCTTGGGTGATGCTGACACCGAGAGACCGAATAAGGGAGTCTAGAGCATTTATGCCTACGATCAACCAGCTTATCCGTCTCGGCAGAAAGCCGAACGTATGGCGGACCAAAGCCCCGGCACTCGATGAGT
>JAVEYV010000254.1:0-3820 GCA_034003305.1 Spirochaetia bacterium
GCCCTGTCCAATCTTCCGGTTATTTCCCCTCCCTACTCCCACACCCTGGCACTGTTCCTGCTTTTCGGCAACAACGGCTTTATTACCAAGAGCCTGTTGGGCATAACTTCAGGTCCTATCTACGGCCTTCAAGGATTGCTGGCCATCCAGACACTCACCATGTTTCCCATCGCTTTCTCATCCATAGAAGGAGTGCTTCAGGCTATCGACGCGACCACCGAAGAAGCCTCCATGGATCTGCGGGCGGGAAAACTAAAAACCTTTTTGGGTATCACCCTGCCCCTCTCCACCCCCGGCATCCTGAGCGCCTGGCTTCTGGTCTTTACCACCGCCATCGCCGATTTCGCCAATCCCCTCTTGCTGGGCGGCGGCTTTTCGGTGCTTTCGGTCGTGGCTTACCTGGAAGTCGTGGGGATGAGCAGAGTCAATTACGGCACGGTATACGCCCTGGTGCTTCTGTTGCCCACGGTGCTGGCCTTCTTTGTCCAGCGCTACTGGATTACAAGAAAATCCTACGTAACCGTTACTGGGAAACCCTCCACCAGGCTCTATGACCTTACGTCAAAGCCGGTAAAAACTGCCTTGGGAGTTTTCATTGCATTCTTTATCGCCTTCATCATAACCCTCTATTTGACGATTCTCGCGGGCTGCTTCGTCAAGAACTGGGGCATCGATTACAGCCTGACCTTGGAGAACTTTACCGAGGCCTTCAGGCGAGGCGGAAAGTCCATCAAGGACACGACCCTTCTGGCGGTTATCGCCGCGCCTATAGCCGGCATCCTGGGCATGATGGCTTCCTACATACTTGTGAGAAAGAAATTCATAGGCAAACGCCTGCTGGAATTCCTCATCCTCGCCCCCTTCGCCATTCCGGGAACCCTCATCGGTATCAGCTATGTGCTAGCATTCAATAAAGCACCCATCGTGCTAGTGGGCACGGGAGCCATTCTCGTGATCGCCTACGTGATCAGGGAACTTCCCTTCGGCCTGGAGAACGGTTCTTCAACCCTGCGGCAGGTCGACCCTGCCATAGAGGAGGCAGCGGCGGACTTGCGGGCAGGACCGGCAACGATATTCCGCACAATAACCCTGCCCTTGATCCGCCCGGCCTTTGTCGCGACCATGTCCTATACCTTCGTACGCGCAATGACCGCGGTAAGTACGATCATCTTCCTCGTATCGCCCCGCTGGTACCACATGACCGTCCTGGTCTACAACTTCGCGGAAAACGTTAAGTTCGGCTTGGCAAGTGTCATGTCGGTTACACTTATCGCTATAGTCTTGGCAGCCTTTGCGATAATCAATCTGCTCTTCAAGCACAATATTCTGCTCGAGAAGAGCAGCACCCAGGAGGGATGATCATGGAGAAAAAATCCGTATCCATAGAAGTAAGCCACATCACCAAGCGTTTTAAGGATCCCTCGGGAGGGAAGACGGTAACAGCGGTCAAGGACGTGTCCTTCGTCATCGAGCCGGGAGAGCTGGTTACTCTTTTAGGGCCTTCAGGCTGCGGCAAGACCACAACCCTGAGAATGATCGCCGGCTTCGAGCTCCCCTCCGAGGGCAAGATATTTATTGGAGATGACGATGTCACCCAGCTGCCCGCCCACGCCAGGGACAAGGCCACGGTGTTTCAGAGCTACGGCCTCTTTCCCCACATGAATGTCTTCGACAATGTGGCCTACGGGCTCAAGATCATGAAGCTGCCAAAACCTGAAATCCAGACCAAGGTGATGGACACCCTTACACTGGTGGGTCTGGAAGAACTGGCTAACCGTTCGCCGGGGCGGCTTTCCGGCGGCCAGCAACAGCGTGTCGCCCTGGCCCGGAGCCTCATCGTGGAGCCCTCGGTACTCTTGCTGGACGAGCCCCTTTCCAACCTGGACGCCCTCCTGCGGGAACAAATGCGGGTGGAGATAAGGCGGATTCAGAAAAAGGTAGGCATTACCGCCGTCTATGTCACCCATGACCGCACCGAGGCCATGAGCCTCTCGGATCGGGTAATCGTCATGAAAGACGGGATTATCATGCAGATGGGCACCGCCGCCGAGATTTACCAGAATCCCAATTCCAAGTTTGTAGCCGGCTTTGTCGGCAAGGTAGCCTTCATTCCCGTAGATATCCTGGGCAAGGAGGACGAAGGCTATGCCTGTAGCCTCCAGGGCCAGCGCTTCATGGTGCCCAAGGGTATGGCGGGTCTCGCAACCGGCTCCAGGGCTTCGGTGATGGCCAGGCCGGAATCGCTCAGGCTGGACGAGCCGGGCAAGGGCTTGCTGGAGGGCACGGTGTCGGTCAACATCTACCTTGGATCCAGCGTGGAAACCTTCGTCAGCACAGAATTGGGCGACATTCTTGTCCAGATCGACGATCCGTCCCGTAAGAAGATTTGGGCGGAGGGCTCAAGCGTTTCCTTGAGCTTTGAACCGGAACTGGTGAGGATTCTGCCGGAGGAATGAGCCCCAAAACCTCGCTCGGCGCTCCCTTAGCGCTCAAAGATAAAACTATTTTAAAGGCAATACAATAAGAAGGCCGCCCGGCAAGCCGGGCGGCCTTCTTCTACAACAAGGTTCGAGGAACTGATTACTTGTTACCGATTTCCTTGGAGAAGCGATCCTGGAGCCTGGCCTTATTCTTCGCATCCCAAAGAGAATCCTGGTCTACCGTCTTGATCTTGGCAAGAGGAATGGCATTGGGATTGGTCGCTACGCCTTCCTGAACGGGCACTACATAGAAGTCGGCGATAATCTTCTGGCCGCTGGGTCCGAGGATCCAGTCGTAGAGTTTCTTGGCCAGAACAGCCTGCTTTCCGCCCTTGATGAGGGACATGGAAGCGAGCTCGAAACCGACACCCTCGGTGGGGATATTGATCTGCAAGGGGGCTCCGGCAGCCTTAGCGCGCACAGCGTCGTGGGCATAACCGATGGCGATGGGGATCTCGCCGGTGGCCACGTAGTTGGTGGGAGCAGGGCCTGAGCGTTCGAACTTTTCGCAGTTGTCGCCAAATTTCTTGAGCCAGGCGAAGGCTTTGTCCTCATCCATGTTATTGAGATAGATGATTGTGGTGAGGAAGTTGTAGCCTGTGCCGGAAGAGCCGGGGAAGGCGATCCGGAACTTGCCCTTGTATTCTGGCTTTAAGAGCTCTGCCCAGCTGGTCGGGGGAGTGAGTCCCAGTTCCTTGGCGCGGTTCAGGTTCGTGGTAATGGCGAGGGGGCCGAGATAGAGGCCGACCCAGAAACCGTCCTTGTCCTTGAACTGGGCGGGGATATTAGCCGCCGCTCTGGACTTATAGGCCAGGGTCAGACCCTTCATCTGGGCGGAAATGTGGTTGGTGCCCACGCCGCCTACCCAGATAGACGCCTGGGGATCGTTCTTCTCGGCTTCCATGCGGGCTTCAAGCTCGCCGGAGCCCAGTCGGACGAATTCCACCTTGGTACCGGTTTCTTTTTCAAACGCGGTGAAAAGGTTAACCGCCAGGTCCTGTTCGACCGAGGCGTAGGCCATGAGGGATTCCTGGGCAAAGGCACCAGTGACCATGAGCGCTGAGAGGACCAAGGCTAAAGCCATGATTCTTTTCATAAAATCTCCTTTCTGTAATGGCGGAACCGTCGAGCACCGTTTTAGGACCGAGGTTCGCAAATAATAATAATGCAACTGCGATGATAACACGGCTTATAAGGATTGTCCATTTAATTGTCCAGGATCACAGCCACTCCAGAAGCCTGAAATGCCTACAACTATTGCCCTAATCTTCTCGCTCGACTACACTTGCCCCTCCGGCTTCTTTACCGGTGTACAATAAGCAAAAGAGAGAGGTGCGTTG
>JAVEYV010000255.1:0-3812 GCA_034003305.1 Spirochaetia bacterium
CTCGTCGCTTGATATTCGGAAGCGTATGGCTTGGGTGCCTGCCACAAGGAGCTTTCAAAGCCCGGCGAATCCGACCGACTCGTCTTTATATTGAGAAAGGTTCACGCCGGTCAGTACGACTTCGGCGACGCCGGACTCTTCCAGTTTTCTCACCCGCTCTAAAACCTGGGCCGAAGGCAAGGACACAGAGGGGCCTCTGGCCAGGCAAACCCTGCAGTAGGAGCAGCGGTTGTTGCAGCCGTCCTGGATTTTGAGTGAGGGACGGGAGTGAAAGGCGAAGTGGGAGGGATGGTAGGCAAAGGGGTCGGCGGCGCCACGCTCGGTGGTGAAACTTTGCACTGGTATGGCGTCGGCGCTGTTACTCACGGCGCCGGAGCTATTGTCTGCGATGTTGATAACGCCTCCAGCGACGCCGGTCCGCCATTCGGCCACCGCGTCGAAAAGCGGGCCGTGGTCCTGCCAGTTGTCCTGGAGCCAGGCGGCAAGGGAGAGCAGCGAAGCTTTTTCTTCGCCGGGGAGCACGATGATGCGCGGATCGATCTGGGCCAGCGCCTGGGGGTCCATCTGGGCATAGCAGCCTGTGGCCAGGACGACGGCCGCCGGGTTATGCGCCAGGGCCTGGCGCATAACCCGGCGGGCTTTCTGCTCGGCCTTGCTGGTTACCGTGCAGGTGTTGACCACGTAGATATCGGCCGCTTCTTCTGCGGAAACAAGAACGGCCCCGGCCCGCAAAAAAGCCTCTGCGACCGATTCGGTTTCCAGTTGGTTGAGCTTGCAGCCCAAGGTTTTAAAAGCCGCCCGGAGAATTCTCATCCCTGCATCCGGGCTTGAATGCGGCGACGGCCTTCCACGGCGTCGGCAAGGTTGGGATTGAGGGCCAGCGCCTGCTCGTATGCCGACAAGGCTTGAAGATAGCGTTTGCAGTTTTCCCTTGCCCAGCCCATCCTTGTCCACCACACTGGATTGGAGGGATTGTACCGCAGCGCCGCAGAAAAAGCGATGTCGGCATGCATATACTTGGCCAAACGGATGTAGAGTTCGCCGCAAAGGTAGTATGAAAGCCCGGCCCTGAGGCCCTCGGGGTAGCTGGCTATGTATTCCTGGAGCATCTGAAGCGCGTTTTCGTTTTTTCCAAGATAGTAGGAAGCCTCTCCAATCGCTTGGGCGAGCCTTGGGTCGGCATTGAGCGCATAGCCGCGCCGCGCCCAGGTTTCGGCCTCGGAATATCGCCTAAGCGCCACAAGGCTCCAGGAAAGGCCGACGTATGCGTCGGTATCGTCTTTGGCATCCTGAATTCTTGCTAGCGCCTTCGTTCTGACCTCTTCAAACTTGCCAGCCGCATGGAGTTTAAGCAGCTCCTGGCCTGAAACGCTGGCGTTTGCGCCCTGCGCGAAGGCTGCGATGCTTTGGCCAAAGGGACTTGCTGTTTGAGCCGAAATCGACGTTGGGGTAATAAAAAGGCAGAAGATCGCGGCTAGGAACATCGCGTTTGCGGTTTTACGGTTACTCCTCATCGACCGGCTCCGTCTCTGTTGTAGTGCCAGAGAAATTTTCTCTGTCTTCGATGTAGATCTCAGGAGCCTCAAGGTCTGCGTCGACCCTAGAACCCGCAAGGATTTGTATGCTTTCGGCTGCTACAGCCCTTCCTCTAAAATAGCCGCGAACGGTAAGGCGTAAAGCCCGAATATCGGCTTCCACCAAAGATTCTTCGGCCAGGTAGAGATCGTCGCCGCAGGTAAGGGTGCCAGACACCCTGCCTTTTATAAGGAGCGATTTTGGGGTTTCGATGCTGCCGGTAAAACGAATATCGCTTTCCAATACGGTATCGATTTCGTCTTCATCAATAACACTTTTTTGCACTCGGGCCATAGGCCAATCATAAATGAGCCGGCGTCGCGAGGCAAGCGGGGCTCAGTGGGGTTTGATCGCTGTGTAGACTTCGAATAAGAGGGGAGGATCGAGGGCTTCGGCCCGTATGCCAGCTTCAATGCCGAGCCGCTCAAGGGCGGTGTCCAGCCTGGGGCCTATGTCCTTGTCCCGGGCGCAAAGATTATTTCGAAGGGTTTTACGGCGGGAAGAAAAAGCGCTGCGCACAAAGCTGGAAAAACCCTTTCTGTCCTGAGCCCCAATGGGGTCCGGCCTGGGGCGGAGCGTAACCACGGAACTTGTAACCCTTGGCTGAGGCCAGAAGGCCGATGCTCCAATGTCGTAGAGAATTTTTACGCTACACACCGAAGTGCAGAGCACCGAAAATGCCGAGTAATCCTTGCTGCCGGGTACGGCGGCGATGCGGCGGGCTGCCTCTTTTTGAACCGTGAAAAGCATGCTGGGTGGTGAAGGCAGGTTTTCCAGCAGGTCGGCGATAATACCCAGCGCCGCGTTATACGGCAGGTTGCCGAAGATGAGGTCGGGGAGGTCCTGGGCGGCTTTCGCTCTCCAGGTTTTAAGAAAATCCCCTTCCACAAGGCTGAAGCGAGGATTATCCCCAAAGAGTCTGTTGAGAATTCTCACAAATCCGTAGTCGATTTCGAAGGCGCAGACCCGAGCGCCCCGCTCGAGGAGGATGCTGGTAAGTGCTCCGATGCCAGGCCCGATCTCCCATACCGAGGGTGGATCAATACCACCAGGCCCTGATTCAAGCTGTGCAGGAAGCCCGAGAGCGGTGTAGAGTTTTTCCCTGGCGTTCCTGTCTATAAGAAAATTTTGGCCGAATCGCTTAGACACTGCCAGCCCTTCGGCTTCGAGAAATTGTTTAATTGAAGTCGGAGAATCATAGGCTATGGTCATTAGGTTCCCTGCGCCGCGGGTTAAGCCCTTTTTTAGCCATAAGCGCTGCGCTTACTGCGTATTCGACGTAGGGGTAAGAATACACAAAGAGGCTCAAAAGGGCAATTACGGCAAGAACGGCGAAAATATCGGAATCTTTCCGCGGCCTTATCACCGGCATTCGGCTTCCAATTTCCATAATCAGCAGCAAGGTTTGTTGGAGAAATTCGTGAAGCCTTGCGAAGATCGAATCCAGAAAGGGCAGAAAGCTGCCCAGGATTACCGCGCCGAGAATAAGCCACATAAGCGCGAGAACCAGCGGACCGGCCAGCGTCGAGGCGATGATTCCTCCCAGAGCGAGGTAGCCAAAGCTGGGCAGGCTGATAAAAGCGGTGAAACTAAGGGCGGCAAGCGAGGCGGCCAAGGGTTTTGACGCCAGGGTGGGGATCCTCCAGAGGAGATTTTCCCAGCGGGCTGAAAAAAAGAAGAGTCCGAGCATGGCTCCATAGGAAAGGACAAATGAAAGGCTTCTGGCATCGGGCGGCGATAGGCAGAGCGCGAAGCAGAATGCCAGGGCGAGGATACTGATACCCTGTTGAGGCCGGTCCAGGCGCGCGGCCGCGGCGGCGGCTACGCTCATTATAGCCGCCCGGAGGAGCGAAGGGCCTGCGCCGGCGATCCAGGTGAAGAGGATGGCGATGAACGGCACCGCCGCCGCGGCTAGATCACGACGCATGAGCACTTTAATAAATAAAAGGCTTGCAAGGGAGCAAAGGATTGATAGATGCTGCCCCGAAAGAGCCAGGATATGGGCGCAGCCCGCAGCCCTGAACAGCTCGGGGATCTCGGGATCAAGGTTGTCCCTGATGCCCAGCAGAAGCGCCTGGGCCAGTGGGAAAGCTTCTCCCGATACCTTCTCCAGGCGTTCCGCGAGAAAACGAACAGCAACGCTGCGCGCCGAAAATGCAATGGACGAAAAACCGCCGAGCTTCAGGTTCTTGGCCGGAGCATAGAAAAGGGCCTGCTCGGAGTCTATGGCTGATACG
>JAVEYV010000256.1:0-3812 GCA_034003305.1 Spirochaetia bacterium
ATGGAGAGTCCCAGTCCGGTTCCCTCGCCGCTGGCCTTGGTGCTGAAATAGGGATCAAAGATACGGGAGATTAGCTCTGGAGCGATGCCGCTGCCGGTATCGCTAACACTCAGGTGCAGATAGGGGCTTTCCAGCAGCACCTTGGGATCGATCCCGATCAGCTCGAATCCGGCTTTTTCTTCCAGAGAGATTTTTAAGGTGCCGCCATCGGGCTGCATGGCATGGAATGCATTGGTGGCAAGATTCAGCATAACTTGTTGCATTTCTGTGCAATCCACACGGGCATAGCTGTGGCTGTTGATCTCTGTCTGGATGGATACTTTTGCCGGGATTATGGCGCGGATCATGGGCAGGGTGTCTTCGATGACATCTGCCACCACCACTTCTTCCACATCTTGCTCGCCTTTACGGGTGAAAGTGAGTATCTTGCCGATCAGACTCTTGGCGCGCAGACAGGCTTTCAGCGCTTCATCGAGATCATTTTGAGCTTCTGCGTTTACCTCGATCTTCCCTGCAGAAAGTGCCACGTATCCGGCGATGATGGTGATGATATTGTTAAAGTCGTGAGCGATGCCTCCGGCCATGGTGCCGATGGATTCCATCTTTTGGGATTGGCGAAGCTGGATTTCCAGCTCCTTCATATCGCTGAGATCGCGGGAACTGAAGACCAACTTCAAGGGTTTATTATCGTCATCCATGATCACCGAGGCACTCACCAGAGCAGGAACATCCTCCCCCAGGGAGTTTAGCAAGCTCAGTTCCTGATTGCGTACATATAGCCCTTTGAAGAGATCCTGGAACATGTTTCTCAGGTGTTTGCGGTCCGCCCGGATCACGGAATCTTCCAGCTTCATGGAGCCCGAGATCAGGCGCTGAAGGTTGCTTTCACCCAGCATGCGCAGGGCTTCGTCGTTCATACTGAGGATATGCCCATCCAGATCGGTTACGACGATTGCCTCGGGGATGGTGAGCAGGATCTTCCTGGTTTGTTCTTCCATCTCCCGCAGACGGGCCTCAGTGCGCGCGCGCTCTTTGATCTCTTCGATCAGTTTATCCTGCTGCGCAAAGAAGCGCTCGATCAATTGGGCCACATCGGCAAATTCGTTTCCATTGTATGTGAGTTCATGGATCGCTTCAGGATCGCTATTCTTCAGGCTTTGTGAGATCAATCCCAGAGGCGAGCTGATCCATTGCTGGATCAGGAAAAACTGGATCATCAAAAAGATGAAGATGAAGCCCATGGTTCCAAAGAGGATCAGATTGCCCAGGCTTCTTAAGCGCTGCAGGAAGGGATTGGAGCTTTCGAAGATCAGCCAGGCGGCGGTCTCATTGCGATGATTTGTTAGCGCTTTGACGATGCGGGTGTTGTATTTCTCATTCACCATTTCATCCCCGGGGCGTTGCCGGGTGATCTGGACGCTGTATTTCAAACTCTCGGATAGCTTCTGCAGGTAAGGGTAATCAAACACTTTGGCGACCAGGATGAATCCCGCGGGACTGCTCTGGCGTTTGGGATCACCGGTGGGGTGGATGGAAGAGACCGTACAATATACAGTGTTTTGATGGAATGCGTCGTAGAAAGCTCTGACGCCACCCTCCCTGAGCGTATCCGCGATCACCTTTTCCATAGTGTACTCGGAAAAGCCGGGATTGCCTTCATCGGTTTGGCTGTACATCTTCTCCCCGGATGCGTTATACACCTGCAGCAGAGTATACCCGAAGACGCTGTTTATTGTATGCAGATTGTCGGCTGCCCAACCGTTGTCGCCATAATAGGCGATGTCAGTCAGCTCATCGGATATTGCATAATCCTCTGTGAGCTTTAGCTGAGCGTTTCCACTCTGTTCCATGATGGCGTCGATGGTGGTTTTACGCTGAGCCAGATCACTTTCGTTGTAAACGCGCAGTTCCTCACGTTTTATATAGTAAAAGAGGTAGAAGAACGCGCCGAAGACGAACGCGATCACGATGAAGAGCAGCAAAAGACGGGTCGAGATACGCATACAGGCCTCCTGTTATCCCCCCTATCAGGGATTTACTCCTTTGTTTGAATCTCTGCTTTCCAGCAAACGGTTGAGAGCAGAATCCACAATCTCAGCCTTGATGGTGATTACTAGTTCCCGTTCTTTACGATCCACGGAGTTATAGCCGGTGAGATAGCGAATACCAAAAACCCACCAGGGGAGGTCCTTCAGGATGGGAATACCGCTGCGAATGATTACTTCATCGGTATCAAAGAGACCTGCGATCACTGTTTCTTCTTTATCGTACATCACCAGTTGAGTGGATGATGTGCTTTTGGTGATCACAGTAGATACTTCAGAGGGCTGACCGCTGGAGCGCTCGATGGAGAGTTCCATCATGATGATGTCTTCTCCGTCCACTTCTACCACGACGGGTGTAACATCCATAATGATACCGGTGGAGAAGAATGTATCCAAAGTATTTCCCGCTTCATCAGCAGTTTTAATCGAGATATCCTGACCCACCTGGATGCGGCCTGTTTTTCCGCTGGATACCAGGATGCTCGGTTCGGCCAGGATGCTGCCTTTCTGATTATTTTCGATGGTGCGGATCAGGGTGTTTACGTCCACGTCATAATTTCCCACGTGGGCGCTACCAGAACCGCCAAGAGTAAGCGGGGAAGTAAGCTGAGAAGCTCCGGCAAATCCGGCGTCTACCTTCACTTTGCCATTTAGAACTGTGGACCAGTCAATACCCAGGTTCTTAAGGTAGCTGCGGTCGGCCAGCATGGCTATTGCTTTGATGCGCACCTGTTTGGCCATTGCCTCTTCCATTAGTTTTCTGGCCTCTGGATCCATCTTTTCCAAGGCATCTTCAGTAGGAGCTACTGGTTTGGCGTCGGCAATGTCTTTGAGGGCCAGATATCCAACGCCTTCTTCCACATAAAGGCCATTTTGCAGGGCTATCAGATCCAGGGCTTTTCGCCAATCCATTTCGCGGATGGGTACGTTGATATTGCCATTGTAGCTGGAGAGGTTGATCAGCTTCTTACCGCTTTCTTCCTCACTGAAGTGTTCCAATATCCTCACGGCGCTGTTGATATGGGTTTGTTCGATCATGCTTACTTTTTCAGGTGCGTAAGCTACCTTAGTCTGGGCAAACAGCATGGTGCTGCCCAGCAGGCCAAGGCAAAGCAGGACTACGATATTTCTATACATCACTACCTCAATTCTCATTGATCAAGTTTAAAATCTGGTTTTCCTCAAATCCGTACTTGTAAATCTTAAAGACCACCGTGTTGTCACGGGAGTTGATCCGGTAGAGGTAACCCCATTGCACTCTGTCGCCTTCGCTAAGGATCTTGATGATGCCCCTGCTATCGCGCACGAAAGCCCGCTTATCGCTGATTGCGATTAAGACGGAATTATCAACATTCACCAGGCTTGGGTCTACATCCTCTTCGCCCTGAATGGTTTCTGTGTATCGGGGGCGGAATAGATCATAAGAATGTACGTTTTTCTTCACTTCTTTATATGAGACTGCGTCCTGAGTAAGGCCACCGGTCTTGAAATGGGTCCGAAACAACATGGAAAAGTCGATGGAATCACTCAAGGCGTTCTCCGCAGAGATGGATATATCTTCAATGGTCAGCACCGGGCGTTGATATTCCAGCATTTTTGTGAAGTGTACCAGGTCCATATAACCAGCACGTCCGGAGATCACATATTCATTGAAATTTCCCTCGGACTTATCGGACATACCAAAATCGTATTCCACATCACGTCCCAGCCAGTTTAACACTCGTAGCAAGTAGTCATAGGTGTTTATGGAGTCATCCTCTTTAAAGA
>JAVEYV010000257.1:0-3806 GCA_034003305.1 Spirochaetia bacterium
CGTCCGAGAAGTTGGCATCGATTTCTAAAAGATCGGCTTGGGCGGCAGGCAAAATCCTGCCCAGGATTTGGCGACTATTGATCCGAGCCACCTCCAGAGCTTCCGCTGAAATATCGGTGGCGCAAAGCCTCCAGGCAGGGCGTTCTGCGGCAAGACTGATCGCCACCGCGCCCGAGCCTGTGCAGGCATCGATGACGGTAAACTCCAAAGTCCCCATATCGCCTCCGATACGGGTAGCGCGGCTATCCCCCAGTTCCAGGGCTGCCGATACGAGAAGCTCGGTATCGGGCCGCGGGATAAGAACCCGCCGATCCACAAAAAAATCCCGGCCGTAGAATTCCTTTTTACCGATTATTGAAGCCACGCTTTCGCCTAAGAGCCGCCGCTCCCAGGCTGGTTTGAATTCAGGGGGGATGGATTCCGCCGAATCGCCAAGACAGGCCAAGAGTCTGTCTCTGCTGATGCCCATGCAAAAAGCGGCGATGAGGCAGGCATCCAGGAACGGGGTGTCGCTTTTTTTATTTTCGGCGGCGCGGGAGGCAAGATACTTGCCGATGCCCGGAGCCTTCGGCGAAGAAGCGCGGGGCATCAGAGTCCCTCGTCGAGAGCCCTCTGCCTCGCGTCCTGAACCAGGGCGTCCACCAGTTCGGCAATGTCGCCTTCCATAATCAGATCGAGTTTATACAGCGTTAAATCGATGCGGTGATCGGTGAGTCTGTTCTGGGGGAAATTATAGGTACGTATCCGTTCCGAACGCTCCCCTGAGCCGACCTGGCTCTTTCGCTCCGCCGACCGTTCGGCCTGAAGCTTGGCATCTTCCAGCTCGAAAAGCCTGGCCCGGAGAATTCGCATAGCCTTAGCCTTGTTCTTGATCTGGCTCTTCTCGTCCTGGCAATGGACAACAAGCCCGGAAGGCAGGTGGGTGAGACGCACCGCCGAGTCGGTGGTGTTAACGCTCTGACCGCCCGGGCCACCGGAGCGCATGACATCGACCCTGAGATCATCCGGCCTGATCTCGATCTCGGTTTCTTCCACCTCAGGAAGCACCGCCACGGTGACCGCGCTGGTGTGAATTCTTCCAGAACCTTCTGTGGTAGGTACCCTTTGCACCCTATGGACCCCCGATTCCCAACGCAGTTTTTCATACACCGAATCGCCGTTGACCGAAAATACAATTTCCTTGAAGCCGCCCAGCTCGGTGGCGTTTTCGCTCATCACCTCTACGCGCCAGCCCATGGAGTCGGCGTAGCGAGAGTAGACTCTGTAGAGGTCAGCAACGAAAAGCGCGGCTTCCTCGCCTCCGGTACCTGCGCGGATTTCCATGATTACCGGTTTGTCGGCCAGGGGATCCCTTGGAGCAAGAAGCTCATGTAAGGCATTTTCGAAGCCTTCCCTTTTTGATTCGAGCAGCTGCAGTTCTTCCCGGGCGAGGCTGAGCATCTCGGGGTCGGATTCGGCGGCCAACATGGTCTGGGCATCGGCAATCTGCGATAAAAGCCCGTCAAAACGCTTCTGAGCCTCATCGATTTCGCTAAGGTGGGACCTTTCGCGCATTAGTTCCCTATAGGAGGACTGATCGCGGAAAACCTCAGGGTCTGCCGCCTGTTCGTCGAGTTGGCGCAAGCGTTTGCGTATAGTCTCTATTCTGTCTGTCACCCCCCGATGGTACTCCGGTAAAGGCTATCGCTTCAAGAAGCTTAGCCGGGACTGTCATTAAAAGAGGGGGCGGTTTTAGACCAGTTCGAAGCAGCTTGGCTCGACAGCCTCCACTACAATCTTCTTTCCCCCTGGGACGGCCATATCCTCACGATCTCTCACAAGGTAGTCTTTCTTATCGTTTTGTATGGTTACCCAGAGCAGCCCGTTAGTCACGAGCAACCTTCGGGCATGATCGAGGTCGAAGGCGAGAACATCATCTTCATCGATACAGCCAGGGAAGGAAGAAGCCGGAATGGATTCGACTAAATGCTTGACGAGCGACGCTTTATTCGTCATAACGCACCTCCGTCCAATTATGGACGTGTATCTGTCTTTTTTAATATAGCAATACTGAGTTATAAAGAAAATCGTTCAAGAAGGCTTTTTTAGCGATTATGACGGCCTTGCCGGGGCGAGCCAGTCCAAGTATCATGTCGGGCTATGTTGGATTACAAATATATCAAGGACAATCTCGGCGAGGTAAAAAAGAATATCGCCGAGCGATACATGAGCGCGGACGCGGATCTTGTGGTTTCCCTCTATGACGAGAAAATCAGCCTTCAGCGCGATGTGGAGGAGCTGCGGAAAAAGCGGAACGACAATGCCCTGGCCATGAAAGCCAAGCTCGATCCGGATACCCGGGCTGCCAGAATCGAGGAAGGCAAGCTCCTCAAGGATAAAATTTCCGAGGCGGAAACCCGCCTTGCCGAGCTGGATCAGCGCCTGGCCGCCGAGGGATCGAAAATTCCCAACATGGCCCACCCCGAGGCTCCCCGGGGCAAGGAAGACAAGGACAACCTCGAGGTTAAACGAGTGGGCGAACCCACAAAATTCGACTTCGAGCCCAAGGATCACGTCCAGCTGGGAGCCGAACTCGACCTCATCGACTTCGACACCGCCACCAGAGTGTCGGGCACTAAATTCTATTACCTTAAAAACCAGGCCGTCATTCTGGAGATGGCCTTGGTACGCTACACCCTTGATATCCTCATGAAAAAGGGCTTTACCCTTTTCCAGACCCCCGACATCGCTAAAACCGAAATTCTGGAAGGCATCGGCTTCAACCCCCGGGGCGCCGAATCCAACATCTACACCGTGGAAGGCGAAGGCACCTGCCTTATCGGCACCGCCGAAATCACCCTGGGCGGCTACTATTCGGGCTCCATCCTCGACAAGGCCAGTCTGCCGCTGAAGCTCGCCGGGGTTTCCCACTGCTTCAGGCGCGAAGCAGGGGCCGCGGGCCAGTTTTCAAAAGGCCTCTACCGGGTGCACCAGTTTACCAAGGTGGAAATGTTCGCCTACACCGCGCCTGAGGAATCGGGAGCCATGCACGAGTACTTACGAGGCGTGGAAGAGGAGATCTTCTCCGGCCTGGGCATACCCTTCAGGGTGGTGGACACCTGCACCGGCGACCTGGGCGCTCCCGCTTACCGCAAATGGGACCTGGAAGCCTGGATGCCCGGCCGAAACGGCGGCGAGTGGGGCGAAGTGACCTCTACCTCCAACTGCACCGACTATCAGGCCAGGCGCCTGAATATCAAGTACAAGGATGAGGACGGCAAGAACAAGCACGTCCATATGCTCAACGGCACGGCGGTGGCCTGCTCGCGGGCTCTGATCGCCGTTCTGGAGAACTTCCAGCGTGCCGACGGCTCGGTGGCCATGCCTCCTGCCCTTGTGCCTTACTGCGGATTTTCGGAGATCAGACGGAATTAAAACCCGCCACCGAATCAGCGGCAGGCTTCTTTTCTAATTTGAATTCGGCTCGTTGCCATTGATTTCCCTCATCGCGTCCACATCCACCTTAGGCTTCCGGTCCGCGGTCAAGAGTCCGTTGGTCTCGGCACCCACATCGTAGAGCTGGGTATAACAGTAGCCGCAGAATATTCCTGAATCCAGGGCGTCTTTCGTGTACTCCCTGATACGATCGATAGTCTCGGCCTTTCCTTCAGACTTGTACCAGCCGAAACCCCCGTATTCGCTTAAAAAAAGCGGCCTGTCCCCAAACTGCGCATCGCGATCCACGAAGAGACTGCGGGTTTTCGTCTCCACCTGATACAAAAGATTGAAGGCCAGGACCTTGGAGACAGAAAAACCATGGAGGACAG
>JAVEYV010000258.1:0-3802 GCA_034003305.1 Spirochaetia bacterium
TGTGCGCGACTACATGAAAACCCAGCTTTCGGCCCATAGCGACGAACTGGTTTTCGACGGTCTCGGCTCTGTCTTCGCGGTAAAGCGCTCCAAAAAGCCTAATGCCCCCAAGGTGATGATGAGCGGCCACATGGATGAGGTTGGTTTCGTGGTCAAGCAGATCACCCCCAAGGGCTTACTCAAATTCTTTCCTCTGGGACGAACCTGGGAGCACGTGGTCATGGCCCAGCGAGTAAAGGTCTACTCCAGCCTCACAGGCCAGGCCTACCCCGGCGCCGTCGCCTCAATACCCCCCCATCTCCTGCCCGAAGACTCAGCTCGGCGCCTGCTTTCCCTGGACCAGATGCTCATCGACATCGGCGCCGAGTCCAAGCAGGAAGTCCTGGATGCGGGCATCCGACCCGGCGACATGATCGTCGTGGACGGCCCCTTCCTCTCCCTCATGGGCGGCAAGAAACTGCTCTCCAAGGCCTGGGACAACCGCTTTGGCTGCGCCCTGGCCCTGGATGTTTTAGAGGCTGTGGCCGGCGAGGAGCTGGACGTGGATCTCTATATCGGCGCCACGGTCCAGGAGGAATCGGGCCTGCGGGGCGCCAAGACCGCGGCCTACACCATCGACCCTGACGTCTCGGTTGTCTTCGAGTCCTCGGCGGCAAACGACAACATGGGCGACCCCGAAGAATTGGGCCAGCAGGGCAAGGGCGTACTCTTGCGCTTTTTGGACCGCACCTCCATAACCCATCGGGGTCTCTTTATGTATGCCACCGGCCTGGCGGAGGCGAAAATGATCCCCTTCCAGTACTTCATGGCCTTAGGCGGCACCGACTCGGGCGAAATCCATACCTCCCGCTCCGGCTGTCCCTCCATCACCGTGGGCGTACCTTCCCGGTACATCCACACCAACTCCAGCATCATGGATTATCGGGACTATCGCGCCGCCAAGGACTTCGCCCTGGCCTTTTTGCGCTCCCTTGACCGCGAGCGCTACGATGCGGAGATTTTAAGTTACAGCCGTTAAATCGCTGTTAGAGCGGCCGCGGCGCGTCCAGTTCGACAGGATAACGTGATTTTCAGGATCAACAGGAAAAGCTTGGGAATAAAAACCCCAATCCAATTACTATTCCTGTAAATCCTGCCCGTCATGGTATCCTGTCAAAGCCGCTCAACGCGAACTCTTCGGAGGCGAAACATGGTGCCGATTCTCGATATGCACGCCGATGTTTTCATGGATCTCGTGCGGCGATATAAAGCGCGCAACGCAAAAAAATCTGGCAACGCCACAAAAGCGCACAACGCAGATGTAAAAACAATATCTTCAGACAATCGTGTCGAACTTGAAGAACGCCACCTCAACCGCATCAAGTCGGGCGGCATAGCAGGCGCGGTCCTCATCGACTGCCGCATGGCCGGCGAGTCGGCCCTCCCCGAGCACCTGGAGCAGTTCATCGCCACCGTCAAGCGGGAACTGGCCGCCGCCGGCAATAACCTGATCCACATAAAATCCGCCGCCGACCTGGCCCGAGCCGTGCAGACCAACACCTTCGCCGCCATCGTCGGCTACGAAGGCCTGAGTCCCACCAAGGGCGAGCTTGCCTGGATCCCTCGGCTCTACGACGAAGCCGGCCTCCGGGTGGCCGTCCTTACCCACAACGACGACAACGACTACGGCGGCGGAGCGCTGGGGGCCCGAGGCGGCGCGCAAGGCTCGGTTAATAGCGGCGCGCTGGGTGAACGCGGCGCTCTCGGCACCCTTGGCGGCCAAGCTGCGGCCACGGGGCAAAATGCGTACCTCGGCACCCCAGCCCTCGGCCTGACCGAAAAAGGCCGCCAGGCCGTCGCCCTCATGAACGAACTGGGCATCCTCATCGACATGTCCCACGCCGGCAAGGCCACGCGCCGCGATATCCTCGCAGCCTCCGCCCGTCCAGTGATGCTTTCCCATACTTCCGCCAAGGCAGTTTACGACAACGGCCGCAACCTCACTGACGAGGAAATGCGCGCCATCGCCGACTCCGGCGGCATCATCGGCTGCATGACCAGCCCCGCCGCCCTCGCTCCCCTGGCCGATCGCGCCCATCACAGTCTCGAACGCTATATGCAGCACCTCACGCACATGATCGGCGCCGCCGGCGTCGACCACGTCGGCCTGGGCTTGCACTTCTGCGAATATCTCTACACCCGCGAGGAATATCCCCTCATCGGCGGCCTCGAAGACGCTTCCCGCGCCCAGGCCATCATCGAAGAGCTCCTCATCGCGGGCTATTCGCGTGCCGATGTAGAGAAAATCGCCTGGCGCAATTTCGCGCGCGTATTCGGGGAAGCGGTCGGCTGAAGGCCCGAACTAAATCTGGAAATTAGGGTAATAGTAGGACTATAAATCGCAATTTTGGCGTAATATCTGGACTTATCGGAGCATGCCGGTTTCACCTTTCTAGGCGCCATGGCGGAAAACTATGTCGCCCAGACCCTTGGGGCGAAAGGCTACCCTCTCTACTACCGGGAGTCGGGAGGGCGGGCCGAAGTGGATTTTATACTGCAAAAAGGGGAGATTTTGATCCCCATCGAAGTGAAAGCGGGAAAGCATGCAAAGTCCCGAAGCCTTTCGGTGTACCGGGAGCTATATAAGCCCGAGCTGAGCATCCGTCTGTCCACGCTACAGTTCGGATTCCAGAACGGGCTGAAATCGCTTCCCCTCTACGCCGTTTTCCGCCTCTGATCAAACAATCGGGTCGGTGTGCTCCCCCGCCCTCAATCGGCGGATGTACTCCAAATTCTTCTCCAGCATCATGGCGTACATCGCCACGCCCTTTTCCTTGGTGGCCTTCGTTGAATCGCCGCTCATGGCGCCCGGATAGCGTTTTTCGATCTGATCGGGGCCGGCCAGGGGCATGCAGAAAGCTTTTTTCATATGAATGCTTCGCTTCGAGTTATCCACCAGCGAAGCGTCGACAGCCAGAATCGCCGAAGTTTCGTCTTCCCCCGCGTGTCCCTGGGCGTCGCAAATCTTGACTATATCCGCCGCGTAGGTAGCCCACCAACTGATCGTGAGCGCCGTGCCGCCCGCCGCCGCGATCCGGTCCGAAGCCAGGGTAAGGCCGGCGATATTCCCCCCGTGACCGTTCATGAACACTATGTTCTTGGCCCCCCAGTGCACGAAGCCGCAGGCGATCTCGGTATACATCGAAATAATCGTCTCGGCGGGAATCGTGATCGTCCCGGGGAATTTCATCAGTGAAGGCGTGTATCCGTAATTGAGGGCAGGCGCGATGAGAACCTCGGCGCCGATTTTTGCCTCCAGGTCAGAGCAGAGGCGCTCGGGGATACTATTGTCGGTTCCCAGGGGACAATGCATACCGTGGGCCTCAAGGCTGCCGACGGGAATAATAACCGTATCGATCTTGCCAGCCAATTCCTTAAAGCGCGCGGACGTCAATTTGGATACGTACACGGATAACCTCCTCCGAACTCTTCCAGTATGATAGAATGAGTATAAAGGCGTATAGGCCTGTTGTAAATAAGCCCGATTTTACAGGCTGAAACAACAATCGGCCATGTTTCGGCCTCACACGCGAACGACCTTCGGAGGAACGCTATGGCGCGACCCAGGCCACGGGATTTAGGCATCATTTTCGGCGAATTCGAACCGGGAAAAGGCAACGCCATCACTGACGTGCCGGGCGTCGGCGTCGGCCACTTCACCCTTATAGAAGGCGAAGGACCCCTCGTGGTCGGCAAAGGCCCGGTGCGGACCGGCATCACCGTAATCCTTCCCCATGGAAGGAATATTTTCAGGGAAAAAGTC
>JAVEYV010000259.1:0-3799 GCA_034003305.1 Spirochaetia bacterium
CCCAGACCCGCTGGCAGTCAGACTTTTCGTCCCTCCATCACCGAAGAAGAGCTGATGAAAATGGATAAGGTGAGAACTGATCTGATAATGCCGGTGGAAGCCAAGATTCTCTCGGAATATGGCTTACGCAATGGCAGGCCGCACAAGGGAATAGATCTGGGCGCGAAAACCGGCACACCGATTTACGCCGTTCTGGATGGCACTGTGGTTTATTCCGGAGTTCAGGGAGCCTATGGAAACGTGGTGGTACTGGAGCATCCGGATTTTATAATGACCGTGTACGCACACAACGAGAAAAACCTGGTTAGTGTGGGTGATAAGGTGACCCGGGGACAGCAGATAGCCACGATCGGCTCCACTGGCAATGCCACCGGTCCGCATTTGCATTTTGAGTATCGCATCAAGGGTAAGGCAATCAATCCCCGCAAGGTTTTGCCGCTGAATTAGGACGTAATCTATGTATCGAGGACAGAAACGAGAGAGTGTATTTGCCGATAAAGCCCTGCAGACGTATCTGGCAGAGATATCCAAGTACAAGGCACTATCCCGTGAGGAAGAACATGAGCTGGGGATAAAGGCCAGAAACGGAGATCCCGAGGCTATGAACAGGCTGATCCAGGCAAATCTGAAGTTTGTGGTAAAAATAGCTGCGAGATACCAAAACCGCGGTCTATCACTATCCGAACTGATCAGTGAAGGGAATATCGGGCTGATCAGAGCAATCGAAAAATTCGATCCCGACAAAGACATCAAGCTGATTTCGTATGCCATCTGGTGGATCAAGCAGCGCATCATGCTCGCGGTATCGGAAAAATCCTCCCTGATCCGTGTACCTCTGGGCAAATCCAGTACCGCGCATCGCATCAAAGCTACCCAGGAGCGTTATTATTCCGAAACAGGTAAGGCCGCTTCCAATGAGGAATTGGCTGATAAGCTAAATATCACTGAGAAATCCATAGATATGCTGAGGGACCAAATCCCCGAGACTTCTTCCTTTGACGACATTATGGTGGCTGGTGATTATCAAAGTTTTTCCACCAAGGACATGATGGAAGACAAAGATACTCTGGACCCCCAACAGCGTTATGAACAGGATCGTCTGCATAGCCGCATTCACAATGCCATTGACAAATTGGAAAAGCGGGAGGCTGAGATCATCAGAACATATTTTGGCCTCAATGACAAGCAGGAAAGCAAGAACTTCGCCCAAATAGCCGAAGTGATGGGGCTCTCCCGCGAACGCGTGCGCCAAATCCAAAAAGAAGCCTTGAAGAAGATCCTGGTGGCCATGAAGCCAGAAGAGGATGCTTTCGTAGATGAGTTTATGGAAAAGTACGAGTATTAAAGGAGCTAACAAATAATGATCAAGAACTTTGATGAACTGATGCAAAAAGTGAAGCTTGCTCCCCGTGGAACCGCTGTGATCGCAGCAGCGCAAACCGAAAGCGCTTTAGATGCCGCGATCCTGGCCAAACGCGAGGGTGTGGCAGAAAGCTTACTGGTGGGAGATAAATCCGGTATCTTACAGCTCCTGGAAAAGATGGCTCCTGATATGATCAAGAGTTTCGAGATCATTGATACCGGTCTTGACCTGGTAAAAGCGGCTAAAGCCTCGGTAGCGGCCGTACGCGAAGGCAGGGCAAACATCATTTTGAAAGGCAAGACCGATACGGGGATGCTGCTGAAAGCAGTGCTGGACAAAGAACACGGTCTGCGCCAAAGCGACGTAATCTCAGACGTCCTGGCTTATGAGCATCCTGATGGATTGCGTCTGATGACCGATGGCGGCATCAATATCCTTCCCGAACTGAGTGAAAAGCTGGCCATCCTGAAGAATGCGGTTGCCGTGGGGCATGCTCTGGAAAACCCCATGCCCAAAGTTGCAGTAATATCGGCAATAGAAGCCGTGAATCCCAAAATGCCCGCCACAATGGATGCCGCTCTGCTGGCCAAGATGAATGAGCGGGGTCAGATCCCCGGGTGCATTGTGGAAGGCCCCATGGCTTTCGATAACGCAGTGGACATTAATGCCGCGAAGATAAAAGGTATCAGCAGTCCTGTGGGCGGAATGGCAGACATCTTTGTGGTGCCAAACATCGAAGCCGGCAATATCTTCGGCAAGATGCTCACTTACTATTGTAAGTACCGCGTGGCGCATGTGGTGATGGGAACAAAAGCCCCCATCTTGATCCCGTCCAGAGCGGATGACGGGGAGACCAAGATGCTCTGCATGGCGCTAGCATTGGTTACTATGCAATAAATGAACCTTAGAATCATCTGTCTCGGCAAGGATAAAGATGCCTGGCTCAGCGCGGGGATAGATGAATATGTCAAACGACTTGGACCTTTTTGTAAGCTGGATATTTTGCAACTGCCGGATGTCAGCATCAAGCACGCTGGGACATCTGGAAAGGTGATAGAAAAAGAAAGTGCCCTGATCCTGGCAAAGCTGGAACAGGACGATTTGGTAGTATTGTTGGACGAAAAAGGGGAGGAAAAAAGCTCACTTGAGTTTGCCCGATATCTGACTAATATTTACAATGGAAAGAGAATCGTATTTGTGATAGGCGGAGTTTACGGCACGTCCGAAGAGATCAAACAGCGCGCCGACCTATGCCTCAGTCTGTCACGCTTTACTTTCACCCACCGCATGGCCCGCCTGATCCTGATCGAGCAGCTATATCGGGCTATGATGATAACAAGTGGTCGCAGTTACCACATTTGAATGAGGAAGATATGTTACACATAAGTTTACTCAGTGCCATCGACGTGCAGTACTCGCTCTGGATAATGGGCCAGGGCATGCTTGGAATATTCATATTCATGGGGATATTCTACGCTTTAATCTATTCACTGGAGAAGATCTTTACCACAAAGAGCGATCAATGAGACGCGCGCTACTGATATCAGCGCTGCTTATGCTAGCGCTTGGGCTCACTGCTGGAGTCAGGGTTATCGAACAGACCGGCAATAGCCTGACTGTAGAATTCCTGATTGATGATTATGAACTGATAGAATCGGAAGACTACACACGTGTAATCCTGACCGGAGCTGGTTACCCCGAACAGTCTGGGGCCCCATCCCTGCCCTCTTATGAATTCAAGATAGGGGTACCACCTGATGGCGATGCCACATTCAGCGTGATAACCTCCTCAACCAAAGATATTTCATTAAACAAGCGCATTGAGCCAGTACCATACGTGGAAAACGAGGATGGCATGTCTGCCTATCGTTATGAAGCCGATGAATCGCTATATAATACCTCTGCAGGGCAGTTGTTAAGCAGTCGGGGAAAACACATATTCCGCTCCCATCCATTCATCCCAATTGTCATCCACCCCTTCAGCTACGACGGGATGAACCAGATTAGACTGACTACATCAGCTCTGATCAAGATCACCCTGAAGGGCAACACCCAGCAAAAAAGTCCGCCCACAGCGGACCCCCTTGCTCAGATGGTCCTCGACCAGATGCTGAATGGAGACGACGCCCGGTACTGGCAGGAACAGCAACGCGCGGTAGTGAATCATGCTGATTTCAGCCTCTCTCCCTGGTGGTTAAAGGTCGAAACGGACAAACCGGGTATGTATCGCATCAATCAATCGCACCTAAACGGATTCCCCCTGGCGGAGATTGATCCCCGAAGCATCCGGATGTTCAGTACTACAGGCGCTACCGTGAATTTTTCACCCAATCCCGGTCATGAGTTTAAAGAAATCCCCATCCATGTGGTCGGAGAAGCTGACGGCAACTTTGACTCCGGCGATTATGTGGTATTCTACGGTGCTGACCGCACGGG
>JAVEYV010000260.1:0-3796 GCA_034003305.1 Spirochaetia bacterium
GGCCTTGTATTTGCGCACCAGGTAGACGATTGCCTCGGGAGAGGCGCAGCCCATGGTGTCCACCAATCCCACAGCGTCGGGCGGGGATTCGCGCATGATGAACTCGAACATCGCGTCCAGATCCTCTTCCCGGGCCCTGGTGGCGTCGTAGGGGAAAAAGAGCGTGTAGAGTCCCTTGGACTTGGCATAATTGATAACCGGGGCGGTCTTGCGCACCACGTCTTCCCAGGTCCATTTGAACTGATGGACCAGTTTGGGATAGCCGATGGGCACTTCGATCACGACACCGTCCGAACCGCAAGCAAGGGCTTTGTCCACATCCTCGGCCATAGCCCTAGCGAAGGTGAAAATTTTAGCCTTGAGCCCGAGGCTGCTAATTTCCCCGATCGCCTCGAAATCCTCGGGCGATACCGCGGGCATGCCGGCCTCGATCCTGTCCACGCCAACAGCATCCAGGGCTTTGGCTATCCGGACCTTGTCTTCCTTGCGGAAAACCACGCCCGGGGTCTGTTCGCCGTCCCGCAGTGTCGCGTCGTGGATCAGAACCTTCTTGGCCGCCAGGGGGCGCGCAGCCAGGACTTCCGGCTTGAAATTATAGGGGCTTACCCACCATTTTCCTTCGTTATGATATAGTTTTGACATTGGGATACCTCCTTGAGCTACGCAGCCTTAGGTTTAAGTTTGAGATTGACAATCAGCAGGCAGGCGATAAAAAGGGCGACGCCGATCACATCGCTTATCAAGCCCTCGAAAATCATCAGCGCGCCGCCGGCGAACAGAACCAGGCGCATCCATACGGGAATGGATGTCTTTAGGTAGCCTACCAGGCCTGCGGAAATCACATACACTCCGAAAAGGCTTACGATAACCGTCCACACCACTTCCAAGGCTGTACCCTGCATCAAGAGTCCGGGGCCGTACACGAACATGAAAGGAAGAATGTAGGTAGGCAGGCCGTAGCGGAAGGCTGTCCAGCCCACCTTGTTGATGTCGGCGCCGGCTATGCCCGCGGCGACATAGGAAGCCAGGGCGACCGGAGGAGTTATTGTAGAGAGGCATCCGTAGAAGAACACGAAAAAATGCGCGGTGAGAAGGGGAATACCCATCTCGACCAGGGCCGGGGTAACGACTGTGGCGAGTATGAGGTAGGCTGCAGTGGTGGGAAGGCCCATTCCCAGAATAATGGCTACGATGGCGGTGAAGACTAAGGCAAGGAAGGGAATCCCCATGGAGAGGGATACGATCATCCCTGAAATCTTCGACCCCAGGCCGGTAACCGAAAGCACGCCGGAGATGATACCCGCGGCCGCACAGGCGATAGCCAAGGGCACTGTGGCTTTGGCACCGTCTTTGAGCGATCGGATTATTTTCCCAAAAAAGACCCGGTCTATCTTTCTTCTCCAGATGATATTGACCGCCAGCAGCGCGAGAACAGACCAATACGCGGCCTTAAAGGGAGAAAAATTCATGAACATCATGGCCAGAAGGGTCACGAAGGGCACGAGGAAGTGGATACCGCCTTCCAGCACGCTCACCTTCGACTTCGGTTCGGTTTCATCGTCCTCTTTGGACTGCAGGCCATTCTTCTTGGCGAGGAGATGGACAATGATCATGGTTGAGCTGAAGAACAGAAGCGCAGGGATAATGCCGGCCTTCATTATGTTCGTGTACGGCAGGCCGAGTATTTCGGCCATGATAAACGCGGCCGCTCCCATGATGGGGGGCATGATCTGGCCGCCTGTGGATACCAGGGCTTCGATGGCGCCGGCTTCGTAATCCTTGTAGCCTTCCTTTTTCATCCACGGAATCGCGAAGACACCAGCCACAGCCACGTTACCCGCCGCCGAACCGGAGATCATGCCGATCAAGGTGGAAAAAATTACCGCTGTCTTCGCCGATGCGGCTAAAAGTCCTTTTGTCGCCTTCTTGGCCACTACGTAGAAGAAATCTCCTGCCCCGAATTCACTCAGGAAAGCGCCGTAGATGCAGAAGAGGACGATATAGGTAGAGGAAACGCCTATGGGAATGCCGTAAATTCCCTCGCTGGTGGTGAAGAGGAAGGTAAAAATCCGCTGCAGGCTGGTCGCCCTTGTTCTGAGGATGCCAGGCATCAATGGTCCGATAAAGGGATAGACCAGGAAGGTCACCGCTATGAGTGCCAGGGCAAGTCCAACGCTCCTTCTTGTGGCTTCAAGAACGACAAGGATCATGATTATGCCGACAACGGCGTCCAGCGGGGAAGTCATGCCGCCGGAGGTGGCGATGGATTCCCAGCGCAGAAGCATATAAAGGCTTCCCGCAACCGTAAGGATAGCGAAGAAAATCCGCGAAACCAGGTCAAACTTCGAACCCTTGAGTCCCTTTCGTTTGGAGATAGGAAAACTGAGGAACGCGATGGTCATCATGAGGGCGATATGCAGTATCCGGATAATCATGGTCGAAAGCACCATGACACCGGAAACGTCGAAAATATGAAAGGCGCCAGCTATTAGACAAAGGGCGGTAGCTAAGACGCCAAGGCTCTTTTTAAATCCCGAATTCTCTTCCATGACGGGCTCCTATAATGGCCAGGATGCAAATTACCCATAAGCAGGTGCGGGTGCTGTATAAATATTTTATGAAGATACGGTGGAATCACGGGGCTATCGACCTCGGGATTCCACCATTGCTGCGTTTAAAGACTGTGGTACACAAGGAAGAAATTACTTGCCTGCGTAGAACCTCTCGGCACCGGGGTGCAAGGGAACGGGTACCTGCGAGGCCTTTTTGATGTCGATCTGTTTGGCATTGGCGTTGGCCGCGGCAAACTCGGGCAGGTTGTCGAAGAGCGCCTTGGTGATCTGGTACACCGCCTCTTCGGAGAAATTCTTCTTCACGATGAGTACGTTCTGTACACCGATCAGCACAGGATCCTTCTTGGTCTTGTAGACTTCTTTACCGATGGTTATGTCCGAGTAGTAGGGATATTTCTTCATGATCGAGGCGAGTTTGTCGGGCTGAACCTCGATAAACTTGATTTCTTTCGAAGCGACGGTCTGCATGACCGCCGCGGCTGGATAGCCGGCCAGGGCAAAGGCCGCGTCCACGTTGCCGTCGGACATCTGGCTGAATCCGTCGCCGTAGGCCAAGTAGCTCGGGGTAATATCCTTCATGGTCATGCCGTACTCTTCCAGGAGCACTTTGAGAATGTCCAGGGTTCCGCCGCCGGCCGGACCTACCGCCACCCGCTTTCCCTTGAGATCGCCGAAATCGTTGATGGATGAATTAACGGGGACAGCCATGTGCAGGACGCTGGGGTAAAGGCTGGCAAGGCTGGCGATTTCGATCTTCTTGGTGTAGGGCGATGTTCCCGCCCAGGCGAAGTAGGCGATGTTGGCGTTGGTGATCGCGATATCCACGTCGCCGGAGTCCAGAAGACGGGGATTCTCCACCGCTCCGCCGGTTACCACGGGCACCATGGAGTAGTTGCTGGAGTATTTGGTAACCAGGTTAGCGATACCCTGTCCCACCGGATAGAATGCTCCGCCCATGCTCGCGGTTCCCATCAGCAGCTCGGTCTTGCGCTGACCGAAGGCCGGGAAGGCCACTAAAGCGACTACAAGAACAAATAGAACAAGTTTTTTCATGTCGTACCTCCAAAGGATTATGAATACCTTTATAAGTTCTGCGCTTCAAGCTGTCAAGTCATCCTACCACTTTATTGCAGCAACTTCATTCTGTCCGCGACGGCGGCGATGTGTTCCCGCATTATCGTGGCGGCACTTTGAGAGTCCCTGGCGTCTATGGCGGCGATAAG
>JAVEYV010000261.1:0-3790 GCA_034003305.1 Spirochaetia bacterium
ACGGTGGAGCTTCTTGCCCGGGGAGATACCATGGGCGTTTTCTATGTGGAAAGCCCCGCCATGCGCCTCTTGCAGAAAAAGACTCACCGGGGCGATTTCGAGCACCTGGTCATCCATTCCTCCATCATCCGCCCGGCGGCCAACAGCTACATCAACGAGTATATCGACAGGCTCAACGGCAAGCCCTGGAAACCCCTCCATCCCCTCCTGGCCGGTCTTTTCGACGAAAGCTACGGCATTCTCTGTTATCAGGAAGACGTCTCCAGGGCTGCCGTAGCCCTGGCGGGCTTTTCCTCGGCCGAGGCCGACGGAATCAGGAAGATCCTCTCCAAAAAGGACGCCGACACGAGACTGAAGGAGTACTGGCCCGCCTTTGAATCCGGCGCGGCGGCCCGAGGCGTCGATCCAGGGACAATCACGGCCGTATGGGACATGATCCGCTCCTTTTCGGGCTACTCCTTTGTAAAAGCCCACTCGGCCAGCTACGCCATGCTCTCCTTCCAGTCCGCCTATCTGCGTGCCCACTATCCTGCCCAGTTCATGGCGGCTGTCATGTCCAACCACGGCGGCTTCTATTCCATCCTGGCCTATGCCAGCGAAGCCCGGCGCATGGGCTTGCGGCTTCTCTCGCCGGACATAAACCAGAGCCTGTGGAGCTGCCGGGGCGAAAGCGCCGCGGAGAGCGAAAAAGTCGCAGATGGCGAAAAAAGTGCAGCCGGCGAGAAGGGCGCGATTCGCTTCGGATTCTGCATGGTCTCCTCCCTTTCAGCCTCTGTGGCCCAGGCTATCCTGGACGAGCGCGGCCGGGCGGGGCCCTTTGCCTCGGTGGATCAGTTCGCCCGGCGCATGCGCTTCGAGCGCTCCGATGCGGAAGCCCTGGTAGGCTGCGGGGCTTTTGACAGCCTGTTAGTCGGCGCCAGCCGAGCCCAGGCTCTCATGACCCTCCTGTCGGTCTACGCTTTCCGGGAACATCAGACTGGTGCGGGGGAAAGAGGACAGGATCCCAGGATTCGCAGGATCTCAGGAAATCTTTTTTCCGAGGAGGAACTCGATCCGGGCGGCTCATTTGCAGTAGTGCGCCGCGGGGCAGCCGATAGCCGCTGGGCCACCGAACATCACTTGGCCACCCCTTCGCCACCCCCCCCAGACAAGCCCGGCCAAGCCTCCCTTTCGCCCCGCAAACGCCGCCAGGCCGAGTTCAAATACCTCGGCACCACCCTGGATTGCCACCCCCTGGAACTCTGGCCCCGGCTCTTTTCCCAGCCTCGGCTCCGCGCCCGGGACCTGGACCGCCATGTGGGTCGCCGGATCCGCCTTCTGGCCTGGCCCATCACCGCCAAGCCCGTTCTCACCTCCAGCGAAGAACCCATGGAGTTCGTATCCTTCGAGGACGAGACAGCTATCTTCGAGACTGTCCTTTTCCCCGACGCCTTCAAGCGCTTTCGCCACCTCCACTTCGAAGAATCTCCCCTCTGGGTCGAGGGGTTGGTGGAAAAAGATCGGGGCGCCCTGACCTTGACGATAGAATCGATTAAAAAAGGGGAATAAGACGGCAAAGTCTCAGATCCGATTGATCTTTAATACTCTACTGACATAACAATTATCTCTGATATACATTCTCCAGGGATACGCCCTGGCTTCCTGGGCGTAGTCGATGCCAATCCTTTTCGATGAGACAATTTCGAAAGCATCGCGGGCATGATCCGTCAGAAACAATTCGCCGCCGCAGAGATCCATGCAGTTGCAGGAACGGTCGATCCCTAGGGCTTGGCACAATTTCCCGGGGCCGTTGGTCAGTTGAGTCAGTTGCTTTTTCTCAAGCTGCGCATAGGGCTTTTTGTACCTGTTCCGAGCCATCTGTTCGATTCCGCAGATCGGTTCTGCGGCTCGAATCAAAACAGCCTGGGGTACACCTTTGCAGCCTGTCACTATATTGAAGCAATGGTGCATGCCGTAGACAAAAAAGACATAGGAATAACCAGGCTCCCCGTAGATTACCTCCACCCGCGGCGTTCTTCTTCCGCCGAAGAAATGCGCAGCCTTGTCATCGGTGCCCATGTAGGCTTCGGTTTCCACGATCATCGCCGATAGTTCCTGTCCATCGACAATTCGAACAATGAGCTTTCCCAGGAGGTCTTTGGCGACGCTCAACGCGTCCCTGGCGTAGAAATCCCTGGCCAGCTTAGTCATTCAAGTCTGTCCTCGACCTCGATACTGTGCGGGTTTTTCGATAGAAACATACAATAGGCTAGATATTCCGAAGACGATGCCCGCTATCATCCAGACCCCTGATATCTGGAGCGTTGTAACCAGCCTGCTGAAGAGGACAGAGCCAATGATGCCGCCCAACTGCAGCATGAGGGATGAAAATGACAGGAGCGAGGATCTCTTGTCGTCGGGCAGGAGGGAATTGATCATTGTGCTCTCTGGAATATTCATCATCCCATTGATCATGAATAAAACGAGATAGATGCCCGTGAAGGAAACGATGTTTTTTTGGGTTGCCAGTGCAATGATTAAAATTCCCACAATCATTCTGGATATGACAAGGATAAGGTTTTGGGAAACCTTGCGCAGGCGCAGCAAAAGATTGATTATTCCTAGGCCCACTAAGGAAGCCAGAAAATACCCACTGTTTATGAGGCCGAAAATCCAGGTCTGGGAATCGGATCCTAAAATTCCTTTTACATTAGGCTGCCAAAACACCTCTATCGCGTTGAAACAAAAACCCCAGACCATCGTTCCGATTACCAGAAGAAGAATGCTTCTGTTATTTAAAATTAACCTCGTCGATTCTCTTACGTGATCGCCCAAGGTCTGTTTTTCTTTTTCTCCGTTTTTCGATTCCTTTACACTTACCAGTGTAAAAACCAATAGAACCCCCAGAATGAATATTTGCATGATCAGATTGCCGTTGTATTTGTTTTTGGCGGGGAAGATTCCAGCCCAGATAGTCGGCAAGAAGCCTCCAAGCAAAGCGCCGGTCGCCAGGCCGATTATTTCACCGCTGTTCATCCAGCTGATGAGCTTGTGCAGGTTTTCTTTGCCTTCTACCCGAATATAATTATTGATGAATAAGGCTTCCACTGATCCTGATGAAAAAGCCCGGGCTATACCGTAGAAGGAAAATCCTACGATGAGCCCGAAAACGCTGTTCGTCATCAGAATCACGGCATAACCGGCGATGGATACAACTAAGGAGAACAGATAAATTTTCTTCTGTCCGACCATGTCCGAAAGAATTCCGCTGGGAAACTCGAATACAACGATGAAGAGGGAAGCGATTGCCATCACCAAGCCCAAGGTGTCGATGGTACATCCCTTCGACAGCATCATGAGTGCCAGGACGGTCGTGCTGACGCCGGTCACGAACCAGTGGAGAAGCCTGTTGATGAATGGTACGAGCATGGTGATTTCCTCGGAACGCGTATAATCGCCGGAGATGATTCTGCCATGGAATGAACAGAAAGTGTAGTTGATGCCCATTGTCTTCTAAAACCCGCTTGACTAAAATTCTTAAAATTGTTAAATAAGATAACGATATCTTATTTAGGCGTGAGGAGGGAATATGGACCGGATAATCGGCATTTCGGACAGAACCAACGCGGCCCTCCATGCCCTCGCCCTGGCGGACTGCAACGGGGGAAGCATCGCGGCAGGCGCGGCGGCCCAGAGGCTCGGCCTGTCGCCCAGCTATATGGCGAAAATCCTCCAAGGCCTGGCGGCAAAGGGCATAATCGCTTCAACCCGGGGTATAGGGGGCGGTTTCTCGCTTTAAAAACCTGCCGCC
>JAVEYV010000262.1:0-3783 GCA_034003305.1 Spirochaetia bacterium
TAGTCAATTTCACCAGAAATATTTAATCGTACGCGCAAGCCTGCATCCACGGCTTCGGATATTCTCCGGGAGAGCAGTCCCGATACTGGAGCGCGCAGGATATCGCCCCTGGATCTAGTAGCCAATATCTCTAATTCGATTGCAAGGTGTTTACTGATATTTTTTGTTATTAAACAAATGATTTCAGAATCGCTCAACGCTATTTTTTTTATTCGTGAACCATTGTAGGTAGTGAATAAATATTTCTTTCCGCCTAAGACTGCCGTGCATAGAAATCCTCTGAACGAGGTACCCATAAATGGAATTTTAGCTATCGAAAGCATCAGCGAATCACCTCTTACGGGAAAGTCGTTGGATTGAGTCCATATCCAGGCTTCGGGCATGGATCTTCCCCAATCTTTTTCTGAATAGCCCCTTCCCTGCGCAATGGTAGTGGTTTGTCCATCGATCCTTACAAAGCCGTCTACGGAATGGTCCATACTCACAAGGCCATGGTTGCATTCCATCCCTGGCATAAAGGTAAAAGGTCCCATGACACCTGGACTCCAGAAGGGAAAGCTGTGTTGAGAAAATGATCCGTATTGCAGTTCCACCTCAATGCAAGTGGAACCATCGTCAAGCTTCGCTAGCAAACCTCGGGAGGAAAAAGCGTTTTCCCCCACTCTGACTTCCAACCCCCCTTCCGCGGCATAAAAGGCATCCAGGGGATACTGGAACCACCAGGAGCGGCCTGTCCGGCCTTCGATTACCTGCACAAAGGAATAGCCCTCGCCATCGGGCCCCAATGCAAGGCCTGGAATAAAGGACCACACGCCCCCGGCCATACCGGCTGAATGCTTGAAATACCAGCCTTCAAAGTAATTTCGCTTTTTACTTTTTCCCTGAAAGGATTCGGGCATCCAAATATTGCGCATTCTGCATAATTGCATGGCGCAAATTTTTGGACAATGCCTGCGTTTACGCCCTGCCCAGCCTCCGGACCTCCCGCACCAGCAGTGCGATGGTAATAGCGGAAGAGAGAAGGTCTGCCAGGGGGTAAGCCATCCAGATGCCGTCCAGGCCGAAGAAGCGGGGCAAAAGAAGGATAAGGGGGATGAGGATGAAGAATTGCCGAGAGAGACCCAGTACCACCGATTCAGTAGCCTTGCCTATAGCTTGGAAGTAGGTGGCGCCGGTGATCTGTACCGCCGCCAGGGGGACGAACATGACCATTATTCTCAGCACCCGGGCGCTGGAGTCGACCAATGCGGAGTCGGAGGTGAAAAAGCCCATTCCCACACGGGGCAAGAGCATCATGAAGGCATAACCGACGGTGGCGAGCCCCAAGGCAGTGAGAATTGTCGTCTTCAGGGTGGCTTTTACCCGGTCGTAATGCTTGGCACCGTAATTGTAGCCCGCAATGGGCTGAAAACCCTGCACTATGCCCAGGACGGGCATGATGACGATCATGTTGAGCCTGTGGATCATACCATATGTGGTTATGGCCGAGTCGCCGCCGTAGCGTCCCAGAGATGTGTTTACTAGAAGCATTAGGATGCTCATGCCCGCCGATTGAATGAAGGCCGGTGTTCCCAAGAGAAAGCTCTGACCCAGGATTTTAGGTCTGATGCGGAATTCCGAAGCGACGAGAGGAACAATCATTTTCTTTCGCGTGTACAGCGAAGACAGATAGGCCACCGACGCAATCTGGCTGATGACTGTGGCGATTGCCGCTCCCCGCACCCCCAAACCGAAGCCAAAAATAAAGATTGGATCGAGAATTGTATTTAAGCCCGCTCCTAAAAGCATGCCCTTCATTGATGCCTTGGTATTCCCTTCGGAGCGGACCAGGTTGGAAGCACACATGGAAAGGGCGAAAAAGAAGAAGCCCGCTCCAACGATGCTTAAGTAATCCATGGCCAAAGGCATGATCTCTTCGCTGGCGCCGAAAAAGGCCAGTATGGGCCGCATGAAGGCAAACAGCAGGCCTACCAGGATAGCATTGACCAAAATCACCGTGGCGTAAGCCGTCCCCACCGCCTTGACCGCCTCATCGTGGCGTTTTTCGCCCAAGCGTCTGGATACGATGGACGCAGTGCCGATACCCGTGGCCTGTGCCACAGAAGAGACGATCATCTGTATCGGGAAGACGATGGAGAGGGCCGCTATAGCCAGGGGCCCGACCCCCTGGCCAACGAAAATCGTGTCAACAATGTTGTAGAGGGCGTTTACCAGCATGCCTATGGCAGCCGGGGCACCCATCTTAATAAGGAGGGGGAATATTCTATCGTTTTCCAGGTAAGCGGTTCTATGCGAGGTGTTCACCTGGGCGATATTACACTTTTCTAGCCAGAATGGGCAGGGCCTGGCTACAGTAGCCGCTTTTCTCCCTCGAGCTTTCTTAGATTTGTCGCGTTCTGGGAGACTTCCATCGTGCCCAGGTAGGAGCCCTCGGCGTCCCGGAGGGCGAAGTACTGAATGTGGATAAAGGCGCCTTTGGAATGAAGCCAAAACTCGGCGCTGTCCCGATCGCCATTTTTAAAGGAGCGCAGGATTTCCTCCACCACGGCCACGCTTTTGGGCGGATGGCAGTTCTGTACAAGCCGTCCGACCACCGCGGGGGAGCGGGGAAAGATCCGGTGCGGGGGATCCGAGTAGAACTTCACCCTGTCGTCGGTGCCGATAAAGGAAATATCGACAGGGAGATTCTTGAAGACTGCTTCCAGCTGCCGGGCATCGAGGCTGCCGGTAAGGGTGGAGAAGGTGTACGACCCTGCTTTTGACATCGCGTTGTGCGCCTTTGCAAGCATATGCTCGGGGATCTCCCTGAAAGCAATCGGGTAGAGTATCCTGCGTTCCCGGTAGAGGAGCATGCCGGCAGTCATATAAAAAGCTCCCAGATCCTTCCAGAAAAGAGATCGGGCGGCTTCATCAGTAGTTTCGGCTGTGGCTTCGGCACGACTCATGACCGCAGGATATTCCGCGGCTTTTACGGCCCCGTTCGCAAGGCTTGTCTGCAGGGCAAGTACATCGTCCTGCAGCGCCCACATCAAGGAAACGCACCTATGCCTGGATGCTGCCTGTTCGAAGAGGGGAAAGAGTTCGTTCTGGAGGCGCTGGTAATGGGTTTTCAACAGCGTAAAATCCCCAATTCTTTTTCTGATCTCCCCGATCGACTGTTGAGTATGTTGTATCCCTCCTCTGAAGAAGGAATCCTGCCCGATTTTTTCCACCCGAGGCTGCAAAAGCCGGGATTGCAGGGCGTTGAGTTCGGCTTCAATAATTTTGTTTTCTTCTTCCAGATTGGCAAAGAGGCTGTCAGCCGGATATTCTGGCAAGACTTCAGAGTCCAAACCCCGAGAGACCGATCGGATAAAGCGTGCCACCGGCTGCTTCCAATCGTCCATGTCCTTCGCATCGCGTAAAACTTCATCCAGAACCTCATTTACCTCGTGAGCGCAGGCGCTGTGAAGGACCTTTTTATAGTTCTCGAACACTTCCTTTGTCACGGGACCTTTGCTGAGAAGCATCAGATATTCTTCCAGGCTGGAAAGACGCTGAATATTATTCCGGATCGGCTCCATCTCTTCCTCCACGCATTGTCGAGTCATTGTACATCACGCCGATGCTTTAGCAAACGCTCAGGCAAGATGACAGGCTGCCTGGTGATCGGCGCCGATGCTTCGCAGGACCGGCACTTCTTTGGCGCAGATATCGATCGCTTTGGGACAGCGGGGGTGGAATCGGCAACCCGAAGGCATGGCGTAGGAACTGGGTACATCGCCTTTAAGCACGCAGCGGTTG
>JAVEYV010000263.1:0-3781 GCA_034003305.1 Spirochaetia bacterium
CTCAAGGTCAGTGCGAACTCAGGCCGAAGATCCATAAGCTTAGTTATGGATCTTCGGGAACTTCGTACAGCCTTTTCCTGCAGCAGCTCTCCCAGGGTATAGAAGAGCATCACACCGACAGCCTCATGGGGTTCGCCGATAGCCATTGCGCCAAGCGAAGCTATCGCCATGAGGAAAAGTTCGTTGAAGATTTTACCGCGGGCTATATCGCGCAGAGCTCCAAGGAGGACAGGGTACCCAACAATGAGATACGCCGCGGCAAGCGGAAGATACTCGGCCCGAGATCCTGCCCAGGAACGGAGCCAGGGTGTGAAAACAATACTTATGGCTAAAAGCAGCCCCGATACGGCCATGCGCGCTATCGCCGAGCGTTCCTGCTTTAAATGCCCGGCATCATCGTTCAAAGCTCGCCCGGGAGAGCAGGAGGCACAGGTCGGGCAATCGTCGCAGTGCGGGGTACCTGTATGCCGATGCTCGACGAAGGTTTCGTTTTTCATGTTGCCTCGCTAGAGTTTTTCAATGTAGTGGCTCTGGGCGGTCTTCAGCAACTCTAAAACGTGTTGATCCGCCAAGGTGTAGAACACCTGTTTTCCTTCTCGCCTGGTTCGCACAAGATTGAGGGTTCTAAGGAAGCGCAGATGATGAGATACCGCAGGCAGGCTGGTCTCCAAAAGAAAGGCCAGGTCGCAGACACAGAGCGCTTCCTGGGTCAGAAGATAAAGAATCTTGATCCTCGTTTCGTCAGCCATAGCCTTGAAAAGCTCGGAAAGTCCGGCTACGTCCAAAAGCGAAGCCTGCAGAGCCGGCGCCTTCTCCTTGCAGGAAATGCCGAACTGGCTGCACAAATCCTCGTTCACCCTTGTCTCCTCGATCGCTAACGATTAAACGATTAAGCAATCGTTTAATCGTAATATACACTACCGCGGCGACATGATCAATACGGTAATAGAAGAAAATTTATTCCTCAAACCAGGAAAATGCGTATAAATATTGATATTTCGCTTGACAGGGCATTTCGAGGTTTTTAAAGTGTCCCGTTATTACCGGGAGGGAGATCCATGTGCGGCATTTTTATTATCGCCGATATCAAGGGGGATGTATCGAGGCTGCGGAAACAAGCCCTCGCTAACGTCAAACGCTTAAGGCATCGTGGGCCGGACTGGAGCGGCGTTTATTCGGACAATCGGGCAATACTCTGCCACGAACGTCTCTCCATTGTCGACATAATCCATGGAGCGCAACCGCTCATCGATTCGATGACTGGCCGGGTTTTGGCTGTCAACGGCGAGATCTACAATCATCGCCAACTGAGGACGGAATTATTAAAAAAGCCCCACGACTTTAAAACCGATTCCGACTGCGAACCGCTGCTATATCTGTACGATGAGTACGGCCCGGATTTTTTAAACAAACTCAACGGCATTTTCGCCTTTGTAATCTACGACCCAAGAGACGGCGATTTTTTTATCGCCCGGGATCATATCGGCATAAACCCCCTCTATTGGGGAAGAGACGGAGAAGGCACCCTTTACATAGCCTCGGAGATGAAAGCCCTCTACGATATCTGTGTCAAGATCGAAGTATTCCCGCCCGGCCACTACTATAAGGGCAGCGAGGGCAAACTGGTACAATGGTACAAGCCAGGCTGGGCTGCCCCAGACTTTATTCCAAAAAAGCCGGTCGACTTCGAAGAACTCCGCGAAGCCCTCATCGCTGCGGTGAAGCGTCAGCTTATGTGCGACGTGCCCTACGGCCTTCTGATCTCCGGCGGGGTCGATTCCTCGCTCATAGCCGCCATCGCGGCAAAATACGCCGAACGCCGTGTCGAAACCGACGGAGCCGCACGAGCCTGGTGGCCGCGAATACACTCCTTCTCGGTAGGCCTCGCCGAGGCCCCAGACACGCGCTACGCCAAATTGGTTGCCCAGCATATAGGCAGTGAGCACCACGAATTGGTATTCACCATCCAAGAAGCGATCGATGCCCTTTCGGATGTCATCTACCACCTGGAAACCTTCGATGTAACGACGATTCGCGCCGGCACTCCCATGTACCTGATGTCAAGAAAAATAAAGGCCATGGGAATAAAGATGATTTTGTCCGGCGAAGGTTCGGACGAAATCTTCGGCGGGTATCTCTATTTCCACAAGGCTCCTAACCGGGTTGAATTCCATGAAGAGCTTGTCCGCAAGTTATCAATGCTTCACCTCTACGACTGCCTGCGGGCGAACAAGATGCCCGCTGCCTGGGGCCTTGAGGCGCGAGTCCCCTTCCTCGATCCTGAATTCCTTGAAGTAGCGATGAATATCGATCCCGCAGACAAGATGATCCGCGCCGGCGAAGGCCGTATGGAAAAATACATACTTCGCAAAGCCTTCGACGGCTGGATACCCGACGAGATTCTCTGGCGCCAGAAAGAACAATTTTCCGACGGGGTGGGATATTCCTGGATCGATTCTCTCAAGGCCTTTGCCGAAAAAGAAGTCTCCGATTCCGCCATGGCAAACGCGGCCTACCGTTTCCCGGTCAAAACGCCGCCGACAAAGGAAGCATACCTTTACCGGTCGATCTATGAAGATCACTTTAAAAACCCCAGCGCTGTCGATCTTGTTCCCGACGGGCCTTCAATCGCCTGCTCAACCCCGACGGCTGTCCGCTGGGACGCCGCCTGGGCCAACCAGGCCGACCCCTCTGGCCGCGCTGTCAGGGGTGTGCATGGGAACAGTCTGAAGTAAACCTACCGAATATTTTTGACAGGAATTACAGGATTATTCCAGGAATTTTTATTGCAGAAAAGAGAGAACACGGCAACTAGGTTTCTACTAATTGCCGTGTTTTTCATTTAAGATTTCTCTTTATCAATTAATTTCTATAGTATGTATATTGCGATTTTATCCACTGTATCTTCTCTTGATCTAAGTAATATCTATCAATTCGGTTTCCAATTTTCTCAAGCATCGTTACGTCGAAACCGGGACCCTTCCCAGACTCGATAAAAACGACACGATCACCATCTAAGCTCATAAATAGTTCATGCTTAATTGCCACAAACTCAATTATGATATATTTATTATCTTCGATTATTATCTCTATCGAATTTGCTTTATTAGGCAATGTCCATTTACCGAGAAAGTCATCTGCATACGAACTCTGCTGTCCAAAAATTAACCTAGAGGCTATAAAAAAAAACATTGCCAAAGGTACTGCCTTCTTCACAATAAAACCTCCAATGTACACTAATTGAATTTCCAAAACTTTGGATTGTCACCCCAATAGGCAGATTTCGCATTTGAATAATGATAACCTCTAGATCCCTCCCATGCGTCTGAATTTGGAGTGGCGGCATTATAGCCTTGATGAAATAAATCTGCAGAACCATCTGAGTTTACCCTAACTAGAGCCACATGTGAGTTATTAATAAATTCAATGCTCCAACCTAATGGTGCAGAATCAGTTAATTGCCCTTTTAGTGTTTCTATATGTTGCTTTACCGATTTTGATTGAGCAGAACCCCATTTTGTGGCTATCTCATATCCAGCGGCATGTAAATTATTTTCTGCCCAAATATCACAGTCATTAATTCCGCCGAGATATTCTTGGCCCTTATTATTGAGGCACTTATCCTCAATGGCATCGTATTGCGGATGATGGCACATACGGGGGAGACCGCCGACGATATCTTCCATCTCCGCCTCCGTTAGGTACTCACCCTCTAATACCGAGAAGGGCGAGCTGTCGTCGAGAGCGGCGGCGGCCAAACCGACACGCCCGGAAACGACGA
>JAVEYV010000264.1:0-3751 GCA_034003305.1 Spirochaetia bacterium
GAAAAGGCTTATTCTCGGCCTGATCTGGGTAGCCCTGCTTGCGGTCTCTCCCTCGTATTTAGGGGCTCAGGAAGCTCCGCAAACACTCGATACTTCTGAAGCGGCGGCAGAAACCGCACTCGAGACGGTGACTAAGCCAGCATTGGAAGAACTGGCAGAACCAGTGTTTGAAACAGCGCCGACGCCTGAGTCCGAACAGGAGTCGTACACCGCCTTTCTCCTTCCCTCCTCAAGAGAAGGGATGGGAGCCGAGTCCTGGTATTACGAGGCCAAACGGCTGGAACAATTCCCCCAGGGCGAAGGGCTTAGCGAGGAAGCGCAGGAGCTATTAGACAGCATGTACTCCCTCGCCTTTCATTTTGGGGAAAAAACCGCCGCTATCGAGGCAGGCAAGGCGCTCCTGCAGCGATCGATCACCCGATCCGCCTACGAAGACTCCAGGGCGATAGCCCTTCAGTGGCTCGAGTATTTCGGTCCCGACTGGGATGTATATCGAGTTCTCATCAACCGGGCCCTGGAATCGATGGATTACCCGCAGGTTCTCGAAGCGACAGCCGCAATGAAACGATTGTTGCCAGTGACTTCCAAGGCAAGGCCGGCCGAACTTTCATTCTACGAATTTTCAGCACGGGCCGGACTAGGAGAACGGGACTGGCTTCCCGCAGCCCTGGCATACCTCGATGCGGCGACCCTGGACAGCTGGGGGGCAAAGTTGCTGCGCCTGGCCGCGGCGGATGAATCGCTGGAGCCGGAAACCCGGGAGCTCTGCCTTATGCGGGCCGACTTTCAGGCCAAGGAGTACGGGCTGGCTGCGGTCCACGCGCTGGCCGCGGCCAGGCACCTTCACCAAGGCGGCACAAAACGATTTTTAATCTCCGAAGCCGGACGAGCCTTCGTGTCCTCCGGCATGAAAGCCGAAGGAATCGACTTTTTACTGGAATATTTCAACCTGGAAGCACAACCCGCCGAGGCGGCCCCGCCTGCTTCGGCTGATCTTCCCGAGGCAGTGCTGCTGTACCTGGCAGATTCCGGCTCGCCGGAAAATCTCTGGGTCGCAGCCTACTACCTGGCCAGGCTCTGGCAGACCGCCGAGCAGGAACGGGAGGCGGGCATACTCTTTCTCGGACTCACCGACAGCGCGCCGTCCCCCGGCGATGCAGACGGAGCGCTCTGGTACTGGCTCGATAACACCATGCGCAGGATCGCCCGAGGGGATGCCGAAGAACTCGGCGCGGGCAGGTCGCTGGAGTTTGGCGCTCTGGTGGAAATTTCACGGCGCTGGCGCAATGCTGCCAGCTTCGACGATATAATCGATGCCTTCGCCCGAAGGCTCTTGCGAGAAAAATCCTGGAGCGATGTCTATTCCCTGTACATCCTGCTGGACGACAGGCTTTCGGCATCCATGAGAACAAGGCTGTTGTACCTGAGCGGAAGGCTGATGGAAGAAGGCATGGCCGCCGCCGGTTCGAGCAGCGACGAAGCACGAACCATCGCACGGCGGCAGTATGAAGCCATCCTCGCCAACAGGGATGCCGAGGAATACTACAGGACTATGTCCGCCTGGCGGCTTGGCCAAGAACCGCCCTTCCTGGCTTCGATTCCCGCTTTGAGCAATAAAATCCAGAGCGATGCAGGCTCACATGATACCGCCTGGTCCAGTTCTGGCCTCAATAACGATACCGGAGAGACCTTCACCAGGCCGGAGAGTATTCTCCAAGCCGGATACAATCCGTCGAAAACCCTAACCGCCGCCGGCTCGGGGTTTCAGACAGCGCTTTCGCTCATTCGCAATTATCTTACCTATGAGCTGGATGAAATGGCATCGGCAGTAGCGCTCCGCTATCTTGGCAGTCTGGACAGCTCCCTGCTCGCCAGCCTTGCTTTCGAGCTTTCGGCCGAAGGGCAGCATAACGCCGCGCTGCGCCTGGCCAGGGATGCGGTCTACCGGGGAGCCGGCCAGCGATACCCTGAACTTTATGGCTTGGTGTACCCTAAAGCCTGGAACGACATAGTGGCCAAGGGCGCCGCCATTCCCGGCATACCCGAAGCGCTGGCCTACGGGATTATTCGATCCGAAAGCGTCTTCGATCCGAAGGTCGTTTCCTATGCCGGAGCGGTCGGCCTCGCCCAGCTTATGCCTGCCACCGCCGCCGAAACTGCGCAGGGGCTTAAAATGAACGGCTACTCCCTCACCGATCCGCTGGACAATGTAACCATAGGGATGACCTATTACTCTTACATGCTTGCCCGTTTCGGCAAAAAACCCATGCGGGCCATGTTCGCGTACAACGCGGGGCCTGGGAGAATGACAACCTGGAACAAGGAATCGGGAGAACTGCCCGATGACATTCTTCTAGAAGCCCTGCACCTGGCCCAGCCTCGGCAGTACGCAAAAAACATCATCCAGGCAAGCCTTGCCTACGGAAAGATCCACTACAACATCGATGCATTACCCATGCTCGACTACCTGGTGGAAGCGAAGCCCCTCATGCCCAGGACAATCGAAATTCCGACAGGGCAGGCTGCCGCCCCTGCAGCGCCGGAACCTTTATTGCCCAGCGAGGCTATTCCCCTGCACGGCTATACCCAGTAAAGCGTATCAATGCAGCACCGTGGCGTTTCTGCCCGCGTCCTTTGCCCTATATAATGCCCTGTCGGCGGCGATAAGCAGTTCCTTTTGGGTATCGCAGCCGGGCTTTATTCCGGCAACGCCAAAGCTGGCGGTTATCCGAATATCGAAGCCCTCATGCCGCAATCGAAGGCCTTCCAGGGATTTTCTTGTCTTTTCTGCTACTTCGAAGGCTTCGATGAGCGAAGTGCCGGGCAGTATCATCAGGATTTCCTCGCCGCCGAAGCGCCCTACGGTGAATTTCTGCCCCGCCTGATGAGTGCAGATAGCTCCCACAGCCTCCAAGACCCGGTCGCCGGCCTCATGGCCGTAGAGGTCGTTAATCCGTTTAAAATGGTCGAGATCCAGCATGATCAGCGAAAGAGCCCCGCGATCCTTGTTCGCTTTTTCAATTTCTATCGCCAGCACATCATTGAGATAGCGCCGATTATGCAAGCCGGTAAGAACATCGTGGGAGGCTAAAAATTCGAACTTCCGCTGCAGCTCTTTAAGATCGGAAACATCGTGGAAATTTACCAACGTTCCAAGGATCTTCCCTGATTTGTTTTTTAAAGGCGTGGATGTGACATGGAATATGGGGGATCCCTCTCCCGGCTCCAACTGGTACTCCATTTCCACAGACGTAGGACAGGTAAGAAACCGCAGCAGTTCTGGAGGACTCTTTTGCAGCATCCGAGCTTCGGCAAAAGGTTTTTTGACATCAATGCCAGGAAATACAGACCTCATAGCCTGGTTCATATCGGTCAGGCGCCCCTGCTCATCCAGTACCAGAACACCGTCCTGCATGCCTTCGAAGATCAGGTCCCTTGCTAAGGGGCTTATGTTTAAAATACCGATTTTCAAAAACCCGGCAACGAAAAGCGCAATGCTCAAACCCATGGCAAAAGGCGAAAGGTCAATATTATTGGGTGATAATCCAAAATTATACAAAAGGCTTGCCGCCCAGGGAGTGATCGATCCCAACGCATAAATTGCCGCCTGGCTTCTGGGGAATGGATTCCCACGGACCAGGGCGTTGATAAAGAGTCCCAGACTTACAGCTAAATAGCCGCTCTGAGCAAGGGTGATTGCATAGAGAGGCCAGGTTCGATCGTAGACAAAGGCCGACAGCGCGGAACTTGC
>JAVEYV010000265.1:0-3743 GCA_034003305.1 Spirochaetia bacterium
TCTTCCGATCTTTTGCGTTCTGCCCATAGCGGCAAAGTCCCAGGGCACTGTCCACACCGGATCCGGCGAGGTTATTCACAAAGTTTTGCACGTTGGCCGAGACGGCGGCGATGGAGGAACTCATAGATCCGCTATTATCCATCTGAAAGGCGATATCCACCAGGCGGGATCCGGCTCCGGTGGAAGGCGGGGTCACATTGAAGAAATTAGTCTGCAGGACGTCGTTTTCCCACACTTGAAAGTTAGTCTCGTCCAGATTGGACATATCCTGCCCTTCCAAAGCCACGGAAAGCGTGGAATAGATGAAGGGGAAGTTCTGCGAATTCAGGCTCAATAGATTCAGCTCCGGGCTGGTTTCATACACGTTGTACTCTATCCTCAAGTCATCGATGCCGATGCCACTATAGCTACTGGAACCGTCCGACGTGATGCGGAATCCCAACTGTATGTCCATCCCGGCAAAGGCGGTCAGATCCAGGTTTCCCTGCGTCCAATCCTGCGATCCGGTCTGGCTCAGGATGGTGCTTTGAATCACTCCTCCCGACCATACGTCGATGTAAAAGAAGTCGTAGCTGCTTTCCAATTCCCAACGCATCCACACGCTCATTTCGATCCGCGAACCCGCTTCAGTGGCTGCAGGGAGATTGATCACCGGGCTGTATAGCGAGTTATTCAGGTGATCCGCATAAGGATTGTCGGTAAAGCCGCAGTTGGTCGGGGATACCGGGAGGAAAGCCTGACTTGCTCCGATGTTCCAGCCATTATCCATGGTCCAATTCGTCGGCTGGGGTTCAAAATCTTCTTCATACACGAGCACGCTGCTCAGCAGATTGCCATCGCGCTCCGGGCTGATGTTTGCAAAAGGCGCTGATAGCAATTCGCCTTTTGCCGGTCTGTCCTGATCCGACCTATCCACGGCAGGCAATGTAACCGTGGTAAGGATTAAAATCAGAAATACCAGAACTGTTGCTTTGATGCGCATAATCTTTCTCCTATTCATTGATTGCTTTTATTACGATGAAAGCCTTATCCGGCGGCGTTGGAAGTGCCAGAGCGGGACTGGTGAGTCCGCCATATTCCCCCCACACTTCGTCTTCCCCCGGAAGATCCTCATAAACTATTACTTTGTACTGTAGATCAGAGAGCGGAGCCCCGCTTTGGTCTGTGATCACAGGATCCCAACTAATGCTGATGCCTGATCCGGATATCACCTGCAGGCAGATGTTCTGCGGTTTTGCCGGCACGGCTGGCCCCACCACCAGGCTAAAAGGATAGTTTTGCAGGGCATTATGCCCGTCGGATAGCTTCAAAACAAGCTCCGCACTACCTTTGTAGCCCGGAGCGGGGATTATCGTCATGCTTTGTTCTGGGATGTTATAAGTGGCTGTGGCATATTCCGATGCCCCAAGCGTAACAACTACACTGTCCCGATCCGCATCGTAGATCAAACCCGCCCAGGACCATGATATGCTCTGGTTTTGAGTTACGTATATGGGTTCCAGTGGAGTGATCATAAGCGGTGGACTGTTCGTACTGTCTCGGATCACATTCAGGGTCTCACTTAGGGTATGCCCATTGGCTGTGGCATTGATGGTAGCGGTTGTTGCCCCGCTCCAACCCGGAGTGGGATACAGCTCCCAATACACAGTATCTCCCTCGGTGATAATGCTTTGGCAAAGGCTGTCATGGGCCGTGAACGAATACTCCAGAGTCCCGGTCGCCACGCTGAAGTAATCCTCCAAGACTATCCGTCGGGCCTGATTGTCGGAAAATACTAAATCCCCAATCTCCCCCAAAGTGTACGGCATTGTGGCATCATAGCCGATATGAATCGTCATGTTGGTGAGGCTGGCCGCGCTGCTGTATGTGTAGCTGCTCTGAGCCACCATATCGGTCTGCATGGCTCCGTGGAGCAAAGTGATGGTATAATATGCAGGTATCGATCCAGATACCGACCAGTTCAAAGTGAAGTTATAAGAGTAAGGAGCCTGAGCCTTGATCTCCAGATTCCAGATTTTATCAGCGGGTTCTGTGCTGCGGTAGTCCCCGCGGTAATTGCCATTATTCTCGCCCCAATCGTTGTGTTTGAAATATGGAACCACATAGTGAGGGTTCATGGGGGGAAAGAGATAAGCCATGTCCTCTGAGTCATAACCTTCCAGGGCATTGGTCTTTTCGCCCATATGGGCATTTCCCGTTGGCGGATTCGTCGTGCCGTTGCTCACGATCAGTTCCATCGTCCAGTCAGCGGCAGCCGCGTACGCCCAAATGCCCAGAGTAAAAACAAACAGGATCAATATCTTATAGTTCATATCTCCTACCGTTTTGGCTCACGAAAAGTTCAAATCATTCTACCTTGGCAGCATGAGAATAGTTCACTTCCCTGTCAAGTGTTTTTTGCACCCCGGTATGAGTATTTACCTTGACTCCGTCCCCCCTCTGTCTGAATCTGCTCCTCATGAAAAAGATCTTGTTTATCGCCCTCAATAGTAGCTGGAGCCAGTCCAATCTGGCGCTATATTATCTGCGGGAAATCATCCGCGATCTGCCCTTCCACAGCGAGATAGCGGTGTTTACCACTCGAGAGCCCATATTGCAATGCGCCGGGGAGATATATCGCCGCAAAGCTGATGTACTGTGCCTTTCGGCCTATATCTGGAACCGCGTGATGCTGCAGGCCTTGGTGAAGGTTTTGGCTCAGCTATTGCCCCAGGCAGTGTTCGTGATCGGCGGACCGGAAAGCGCCGCATTTGCAGGTCAACCCCGCACTTTCGTGATCCAGGGGCCGGGGGAAGGGGCTTTTGCCGCTCTGGCAGAATCAGGGTTTAGCGCTTTGGCTGCAAATCCTCCCTACCTCCCGCTCAAGGACGTCCCCTTTCCTTACCGGGAAGAGGATCTGGCTGATCTGGAAGATCATCTTTTATATTACGAATGCTATCGCGGCTGTCCCTATGGCTGTGTTTATTGCCTTTCGGCCAACGATTCCCGTCGTGAATGCCGTTTTGATCTGGATCTGGAGCACGATCGTGAACGCTTGAAACGTGAATTGGATGCCCTCGTCGCCCTGAAGCCGCGCACCATCAAGTTCATTGACCGCAGTTTTAACATCAATAAACGCCTGGCTCACTTCATCTGGGAATATGCCATGAGCGATCCCGGCCCCGCGGATTTCCACTTTGAGATCTATCCCGATCTGATCACAGATGAAGATCTGACACTATTGGAAAGAGCGCCGGAGGCTAAGATTCGCTTTGAGATCGGGATCCAAACCACAGATGCTGAAATCGCCGCGCGTTGTGGGCGCAAGTCTGATTGGGCAAAGAGCCGCGAAGTACTAAAAAACCTGAAAGCAGCCGGCAAGATCCGGGTGCATGCTGATCTGCTGGCAGGGCTGCCGGGTGAAAGCTATAACTCGGTGCTGGTCTCCCTGGATGAATTGTGTTATTGTGAACCTGCTGCTGTGCAATTGGGGATGCTGAAAATCCTGCCCGATACTCCGATGCTGGAGATCGCCAAAACCCTGCATTACCGCTGGATGGAGGATCCTCCCTACCAGGTATTGTGCAGCGACGCCCTCAGCTATGAAGAACTTTGCCTGCTGGACGATTTTGCCCATCTGCTAAGCCTGTATTGGAATAAAGAAGAGTTCAAAGCGGAGTGGCACCTACTCCTTTCCAGGCACAAGGCCTCAGAGATCCTGCAGCGTCTGCGCGCCATCCATCAGGAACTGGATCTGCCACTGC
>JAVEYV010000266.1:0-3742 GCA_034003305.1 Spirochaetia bacterium
GGCCTTTGCTGTATGCAAAGGCCTTCAGAGTCTCGTCATTCCGGACAGCGTAGGATCACTGGGCGATTATCTTTGCATGGACTCTCACAACCTTAGAACGGTGGTCATAGGGGGGTCATTGGCTATACCCTTCAGGGCCTTCTTTCGCTGCTACTCATTAGAGGAGGTGACCCTTGGCGAAGGCATTCCTTCCATTGGCATTGCCTCGTTCCAAGAATGCTCTTCCTTAAGGGAGATCAACTTCCCTCAAGCACTTACATCCATAGGCAGCTATGCCTTCGAAAACTGCACGTCGCTTGTCAATCTAGTACTTCCCGATCTGCTAAAATCCATCGGCGAATGGGCCTTCAAAGGTTGCTCTAATTTAACTAGCCTTTATCTCCCCCGCCACGCAAACACATTGATAGCCGAAAGGGCCTTTGCTTCCTGCACTAAACTGGACAATCTCGTCATACCCGGCAATATCAGGGCAGTCGGAGAAGCCGCGTTCTCCTCATGTACAGGGATTAGGAACCTGCAGATATCGGAAGGGGTTGTATCGATTGAAGAAACGGCGTTCCAAAACGCGAGCATAGCCAGTCTCGTCCTTCCCACTACCATTCGGTATGTGGATAACTAAGCGTTTCATCCATGCCCAAACCTCAAGACTATCGTAGTTAGAGCGATCGTTCCTCCCAATATTGGAGGAGTAAGTTTTCCATTCCGATGGGATCTAACCTCAATAAAAGTGCCGAGGGGCAGCCTGGCGGCATATAATTCAAACGATGACTGGGATAGGTACAATGCACTTCTTTCTGGGTACTAAGGGCTTGCGGTGTACTGCCCCTTTACTATGAATTCTGATTCTGAAAAAATACTGCTGACTGGAGCACTGCGCAGGAAAGGCTTCTCGACCACGCTCAGGAAATTGGATCGCTGAACCGCTACTCAGCCATAGACGGTCTTATTTAAACCCCACTCTCCTTAACTTATTTGGTTACTTATTTGGATTTGCAAAAAAAGCTTGCCGGGACTCCCCGGCAGGCAGCCCGGGACGAAGCCCCGGCTGCGTGAATAACAACCGGGGTTTTACAGACTAGGCCACGGCTTAGGCTTTGGCTATCATCTTTCCGTACTCGACCGCTTTTGCGTAGCCAGCCTCGTCGGGATTCCACTGGTTTTTCAGCCCCTCGCCCACCAGTTCGAAGCCGCTGGCCTTAAGCGTCTCTGCCAGCACCTTGTTGCCCTCGCCCGACCAGCCGTAGCAGCCGAAGACACCGGCCTTCTTGCCCTTGAATTTCAGGCCCTTGATTTCTTCCAGAACACCGGCCACCGCCGAAAGGATTCCAGCACCGATCGTTGGAGAGCCCACAAGGATTGCCCTGGAGCGGAACACATCGGTGATGGCGTCGTTCTTGTCCGATTTGCCCACATTGTGGAGCCGGACATCGGTACTGGGCGAGGCTTCCGCGATGCCTTTGGCGATACCCTCGGCCAGTTTCCTGGTGCCGCCCCACATTGAGTCGTAGAGAATGGCGATCCGGTCTTCCTGATAATCCTTGGCCCATTCGGCGTACTTAGTGACGATCTGCAGGGGATCCTTGCGCCAGATCACGCCGTGGCTGGTGGCGATCATTTCCAGGGGCAGGTTCATGCCGACTACCTCGTTGATCTTGGCCGTGACCAGGGGGCTGAAGGGCGTGAGGATGTTGGCGTAGTACTTGATGCACTCGGTCCAGAGCTCAGCCTGGTCCACCAGGTCGTTGAAGAAGAGCTCGGATGCGTAGTGCTGGCCGAAGGCGTCGTTGGAGAAAAGGATAGCTTCGCCGGCCAGGTAGGAGAACATGGAGTCGGGCCAGTGGAGCATCCTCGCCTCCACGAAAACGAGCTTCTTGCCGTTGCCCAGGGCAAGCTCGTCCCCGGTCTTCACCACCTTGAAGTTCCAGTCCTCGTGGTACTGACCCTTAAGCGACTTGACCGCATTGGCGGTACAATAGACAGGGAGGCCGGGCCTGCGGCGCAGCAGTTCAGGCAGGGCGCCCGAATGGTCCACCTCGCCGTGATTGGCCACCACGGCATCCAGCTTGTCGAGAATACCCTCGGCCTCCAGGTTGTCCACAAACTCCTTGGCGAAAGGGAGCCAGACCGTATCCACCAGGACAGTCTTTTCCTCCTGAATGACATAGGAGTTGTAGCTCGAGCCCTTATGGGTCGAGTACTCCTCTCCATGGAACTTCTTGAGTTCCCAGTCGATTTTCCCTACCCAATAAACATTGCCTTTCAGGTGTTTTTTCATTGATGCTCCTCCTTCCCAGATTTTCGCTTCCTCGAATTTTTCAAGGAAGCATAGTTAACAATCCACTGATCGACATCGAACCAGGCGGCGACCTCGCCCATCAATTCATAGGGTATCGCATCCAGCCCTGTAAACCGAAGGCAGCTCTTCCCCATGTCCGCCTTTTTTGCCACCCTGGCTTCGTACAATTCGGGAAAGCGCTTCAATGGGACAACCCAGGTAGGCATTCCCCAGGCCATCACTTCCTCGAAGCCTGCCGGCAGGTTTTCCGCAATCGCCGAGCGTAGTCTCAAAAAGACTTCCCTGCGCTTCGGATCGAGGGAATCGGTATAGTCCTGGACAGTGGCGGCGACGGATGTCACATGGTCCCCCTTACGGCAGGTTGAGCGACCCAATCTCGCGAATGTCTTCGAGCGTAATTCGGTAGCTTATACAAATATATTAAAACAATTCGATATTTGCCAGAAATTTGGAATTTTTTGCCGACTCGGCCAATTTAAAAATCGTTAACTCTTGAAAAGCTTCGATTATCTTCAGAAGCGGGCACGGGATAGCAATAAAAATACCGTATTGGACAAAAACGACCAAGCCGGGTACAATCGAGTCATGAAAGTACTCATGATCAACGGCAGCCCCCATACCGAAGGCTGCACAAGAACCGCCCTGGCCGAAGTTGCCAAGAGCCTTGAAAAAGAAGGTATCGAAACCGAAGTTGTCAACATCGGAACCAAGACCGTCCGCGGCTGCGTAGCCTGCAACAAATGCGCCGAGCTCAAACGATGCGTTTACGAAGATGATCCGGTCAACGAGCTTATCGAAAAAGCCAAAACCGCCGACGCCTTTGTCTTCGGTTCCCCGGTGTATTACTCATCCGCCTCGGGACAGATCACATCCCTCATGGACAGGTTGTTCAGGGCTGGCGGCGCTCATTTCAAGCACAAACCGGCGGCCGCCGTGGTGAGCTGCAGGCGGGGCGGAGCGACAGCGACCCTGGATCAGCTCAACAAGTATTTCCTCATCAGCAGCATGCTCGTCGTGGGTTCCCAGTACTGGAACATGGTGCACGGCAACAAGCCCGAGGAAGTGCTTCGCGACCTGGAAGGCACCCAGACCATGCGTAGCCTGGGGCTCAACATGGCATGGGCCATGAAATCGCTGGAAGCCGGCAGAAAAGCAGGTCTCGCCAAGCCCGCCCTAGAAGCCCAGATAAAGACTAATTTTATACAATAGATGCTTTTTATAGGCCTGGAGCGGGGCTGGATTCGTTTGAACATAGAATCAGCCCGCCGCCAGGCTTGTTTTTGTAATGTGACTTCAAAGATATATGATATTTCCTCCTCAAAACGCTTGCGTCGCCTATCCGGACGTGATAGTTTCGTCGAAACCGATGGAGGAGCGATCCCCAAGAGTACCGCGGCTGAGGGTTGGGACCTTATGACGCCGCGAAAAAGGGGAGGATCGCCGAAG
>JAVEYV010000267.1:0-3729 GCA_034003305.1 Spirochaetia bacterium
TCTTAGTATGATTTAGTTTATTTTCTTAGGTCATTAATTTCAATTATATTGCCAATACAAACTCTAGTCCTTAATTATTTTTGCGCCGAAGGCGTCATCCTAACATTAATTAGACTTATAAATTTAGGAAGTGTGGATTCTTAGTGTGCCATAATAAGAATCAAGAAATATTCATTTTGGTCAGTAAAGATTTTTTAAACAATAAATTGCACAACTAATCTAATTCTGGTTTGGGATTTGAAAGATCCATGTAAAATCGCTCAGGAAAGAATGTCTGCAGGGCTGATAACGCCTGAGGGGCCGCGGTTGAGCACGTGGGTGTAGATCATTGTCGTTTTCAGGTCGCTGTGGCCCAATAACTCCTGGATGGTTCTGATGTCGTAACCGCATTCCAACAGGTGAGTGGCGAAGGAATGACGGAAGGTGTGGCAGGAAACCGGTTTGCTGATGCTGGATCTGAGCGCGGCTTCGTGAACTGCCCGCTGAAGTACCGACGCGTCCATGTGATGGCGGCCTTCATCGCCTGTTGTTGTGTTTTTCCAGCGCCGCTCCTGGGGAAAAAGCCATTGCCATGCGAATTGCCGATTTGCGTTGGGGTACTTCTTCGAGATCGCACAAGGAAGCTGAACATATCCCCACCCCTCGTTTATGTCCTGGTTGTGAGTTTTCTTGACTGTTGCGATGTGTGATTCAAGCGAAGGCTTCAGCGAGCCGGGAAGCATGGTAACCCTGTCTTTGCCCCCCTTGCCGTTTCTGATGAGAATCTCGTTTCTGGCAAAATCAATGTCCTGAATCCGGAGTTCGAGGCATTCGTTTAGGCGAAGCCCTGTTCCGTACATAAGGCTGGCAGCGAGTAGTGCTGGCCCTTGGAGTTGCGATAGGAGGGTTTTTACTTCAATCTTGCTCATCACTACAGGAAGCCGAAGCGGTTTTTTAGCGTGAATGACTTCACCTATCTCTTCCGGCGGGTTTTTATAAACCTGCCTGTGAAGAAAAAGGATGGCTGCCAGCGCCTGGTTTTGAGTTGATGAGCTTACCTTGTCTTTGGTCGCCAGAGTGCTGATAAAACGATTGATCGCCTTGCCGGGATAGATGGATTTATCGGTTGCGGGATTGATCTTCAGGTAAATGGCACACCAATGACGGTACGCTTCGATTGTACGCTTGCTGTAGTGGCGGGCAATGAGTTCCTCTTCCAAGCGGGCAAGAACCTCTTGCTGACCTGTATCCGTCTTAAGGGGGGATCTATCATCCAGGAAAATTTCGTCAGGACTGATGATGGTACTGGTATCGATGTTGTTTCTGGTATCGATGTTGTTTCTGGTATCGATATTGTTTCTGGTATCGATGCTGTTGATAGTGCCGATGGTATTGCTGGGGCCGTTGATAGTGCTGGGACCTTTGATGGCATTGGAATTGGCGTGTGGGGTAGCCCTGGCTGGAGCGCTTGGGTAATCGAAGAGGCCGGTGGCGAACAGGGTGTTTAGGAGGATCTCGGCGCTATAGGCGTTATTGGGGATCAGCCACTGATGCTGTTCGGGGTACCAGAAGCGGCCGGGAACATGTTTGATGGCGTTGAGCACTGTTCTGTCGTTAGGGTTGAAGTTGAATGAGATAGCCAGAAACTCAGGTCTGTCGGCCTGTTTTATCTCGAGCAGCATTGCTTCCTCTAGGGCGTGATTTAAACGCTTGCCTTCTTACAGACCAACGCGTTGCGCAGGCTCGGTTGATTCAAAACAAGGAGATAGAATGGGAAGTTCGGTGGCCTTACTTGTCGCCCAGAAGCTTATTAGTAAAGCTCACATCGCTTTCAAGCTGCTCCAGCTTGGCGTCCTGGTCAGAAAGACGTTTTTCCAATTCTGCGATTCGTCGCTCGTATTCCTTGTAAATTGCAGGATCGGTTTTAGTTTTGGCGATTTTGGATTTTGTGAGATAGTCGCCGATCACCGCGATTGCTGTCATGGCGGTTAGGCCGCCGACAATGATTAGGGCTATGAGCATTGCATACCTCTCAATACGTTCAACGCTGTTTCGATATGGGTCTTTGGGACAAAAATGTGGTCGTGGTAGTAGCCGGCCACGATGTTGGCGCTTATGCCTGCATCGGCAAGGCTTGCGGCGACCGCAGCGGACAGGCCAACGGCATCGAGGCTTGAATAGACCTGGAGAGTTATGCGCCCGAAGGTGGATTCGTAAGCCAGGCCGCGGCTGTCGGCGCGTTCTTTTTCCACAATGAGGGTGATGCCCTCGTCCTCTTTTATGACAGCCCAGGGATCGAGGGCCGCCAGCGCTGCGCTCTCGGGCATGACAGGAACAGGACAGAATACAAAGCTCTCATCCGATGCTGAGGGGTTAAGTATTTTAAGGAGCAAATCTAGATTCTTCTCTTGTTGCATGGTTACCTTTTTTGCATCCTTCGCTGCCTCTGGCTTTGACGATGGGGAAGAAGAAATATGGTTATTCAAAAGAGGGGGCTTTGAGGCAGAAAAGATACGAAGACCTTTTTCGCCGAAACAGAATAAAAGTCCTGCTCGTATCGATTTTTACGTTTTATGTAATAGACCGCAGGTGTATTTTATCGTGCCAAAACTCTAAGTCAATCGGAATTTATCGATTGTCGAAGAAATTTTCATGACAGATGAGGCCGGATTGTTTCAATATGCCCTTCGTTAACGTTCCGATACATCGAATCCGCAGGGTAAAGCGCAAGGCTGCACATGACAAGAATTTATTTTATGCCTGTCGCTTCCCTATGCTGAGGACTTTGAAAAGATAGGCGGCGATTCTTTCGTAAAACGCTTGGGTTATATAAAAGGACAGAAGCGCGGCGACAGCCCCGGCGAGTATGCCGCCCAGGATGTCCGAGGGATAGTGCACCATGAGATAGCAGCGGGATACTCCCATGAGGAGCACGAAGCCGAAGAGAGGCCAGCTTCGCTGCTTGCTGAAGCTCAGGAATAAGGCCGTCATGGCCGCCATGGCGGCGGTGGCGTGTCCCGAGGGAAAGGAAAAGCCCGATTCGGCCGGGGATCCGACAAAGGCCCACCATTGTCCATAGTCCTGGACCGCTATGGCCAGAAAGGGCCGGGCACGGCCGACCATGTCTTTGAGGACGATGTTGGTTATCACTGCCCCGCAGCAGACTGCGGCAAAGACGCAGAAACCCGCCTTTCTTGTCTTTTTAAAGCAGAAGAGAATAATCCCCAGCAAAAACATTCCGATGCCCTTTTCCGATATGAGGCTGATCACTTCGAAGGCTGGGCTAAGACTTCCTTCCGTGATCTGGGCCAGTTCGTGCAGGGCCCGCAAGATGCCGTAATCAAAGCCAGAGAATACGGTGTTCAACCAAGCGGCGAATCCTGATGCTTCCATGTGAACCTTCCTTTTCGAGTAATGTTCCCTGTGCTGCTCCCGGCGGCGAGCCCGGCAAAGGGATCCGGCTGTACAAGCCGCCGGCAGTATGGCTCGGCTTCGAGCTAAGGTTCGAGAAACGATTCGTCACATCAGGCTTTTAGACGCCTATTTTTCTGATACTTTTCGTGTCGTCGGGGTTCTGAGGCTGATTGACCGGACAGGAGCTGATTTTGCCTTTAACCCGCCTCAGAACGCTGGGGCGATTTTCGAAAGAGCAGGAAGATTTTTGATAAAAGAAGAATAATGGCGAAAAAAGAGGCGTAGGGTTCCCTGGTGAGGGTGAAGAAGAGCACGGCCAGGAGATGGACGATAATC
>JAVEYV010000268.1:0-3714 GCA_034003305.1 Spirochaetia bacterium
CTCATCGGCTGCTCCAGTTGCCATCATCCCGTTAGCCGTTTCGCGCTGGACCTCGTCCAGAACGGCCATCAGGGTTTTCATCACGGTGCCGTTGGCGAGAAAGACGCCCTTGACCACTTGTTTGACCGCCTTGGAAAGTTCTTCGCTGGGCAGGTCCTTCAACAAGTATCCCACCGCGCCGGATTTTAAAGATCGCACAACGTATTCTCGGTCATCGAAGGTAGTGAGCATAATAACGAAGGAACAATTTTCTTCCTGGCGGATCTTCTGCAGCGCCGTAATGCCGTCCATTGCGGGCATCCGAATATCCAGCAGACAGACATCGGGCCTCAGCGTTCTGGCCATCTCAACCGCTTCCAGTCCGTTTTCCGCCGCACCCACAACCTCGATTTCTTCATCAAGACTCAAAAGTGAGGCTATCCCGTCCCGTACGAGTCGCTGATCGTCTGCCAGCAAAACCCTAATTTTTTTAACGGCGTTCATCGGTTTCCGCTTCCATCCCGATGCGCGACACCGGATCACGGGGCATTCTCGCCCGCAGAATCGTGCCCTCTCCAGGAATAGAATTCACCGAAAAATCGCCTCGTACCAGGGCGATTCGGTCAGCGAGCCCCGATAGTCCGTAGACTCCGGGCTCCGTAGCCTTATCCCGTATCGATCCGGGCATGAAACCCTGTCCGTCGTCTGAAAGCTCGGCTGATACCCAAGATCCATCAAAGACAATTGCGAGTTTTGCGTTGCGCGCTTTTGAATGTTTGAGGATGTTAGTGGCCCCCTCCTGGATAAAACGATATAAGGCCAGAAGCACGGCTATATTGAATCCATCGGGGCTGCCCGAGAAGTTGCGCGCCACCTTTACACCGCCTCGTTCCAAGCTTTTTAACGGCTTCATGGCCTGCGCGAAAAGATCGAACCCTTCTGAGTTGGCGTTCAGCGTTTCCAGCGTTGACCGAACGTCAACCATGGCTTCCTGCATGCTGGATCGCGCATCGGCTATGGCTTGCCTGGATACGGCCGCGTCTCGTTCAAAAAAAGCTTCCGCCTTATTGAGCTGTATGGAGGCGGCAGTCAAGGTGTGCCCAAGGCTGTCATGGATGTCCCTGGCAATGCGGGTGCGTTCTTCCAGCGCCACTGTCTTGGAAACCTGGGTGGCGAATTTTTTAAGCTCCCCATGACTAGCGGTAATCTCCGCCGTGAGCGCAGTCTGATGATCCCGGTTTTTACGATCCTGCTCCCAGAGCTGGGCGAAGAGGAACATGAGCACGATGCTCATCAATTGGTAGAGGAGGATAACCAGCTCATATTGATTTGCGGCGCTGGGGGGAGGGGAGTGCGGAGGTGTGTAGTAAAACAAACCCAGTTGGATTGCGCAAAAAAAGGCAGTCACCCCATAGCGCCAGAATTGTTTGACTACCAGGGAAAGGTAAAATGTGAGCAAAGGCGCAACAAGGGTCATCATGCCCGGAAGCGCCCGGGGATCGAAGAGAAGTATGCCCAGAATTGGCATACAGCGCAGGGCTGTGATCGAAAGACCTTGGAATTTTTTTCCCCATCGATAGTTCCAGGCTAAAAACTCGAACAATTCGAGGATGAACCAGAACCCGACTATAGCGACGTTGAGAATTGTAAAAATGGGAGGCAGGCTCGAATCGCCTCTGGTATAACGGCGGGTGTAGAAAAGAGGCCTGGACGTGAGCATGAAATGGAAGAGAAAGAAAAGGCTCATGAGAATTATGCGGGCGAAGTCCCGCTCTTTTCGCACTGTGGCGTGGGTGCCATCCATAGCTGTGACTATACCTGGCCCCGCCAGCCCTGCCCAGTGCCTGGAAGCATTCCCGATATGACCTCGGTCATACGATGTTGTGACTGTGGCGACTGGCACATGATAAGATAGCTGTGTATTCTATGCCCTAGATGCGGCGAAAGCCCTTTACATAAGACCAGGAGTTGAAACTTAATGAAGCAGCCAATCGTCAGGATGCTACCACAGATAGTCATAGTAATTGTCATAATCGCAATCGGAGCTGCCATCGTTGTTGGACAGCTAGGTCTGCTCCTCCCCAAGGCTGCGGCAACACCGGGCACAACCGTCTCTGTTACCGGAGGAGGCGGTGGCGCGGTTCGCGCCGCTGCTCTGCGAACCATAGCCGTCCGCGTAGAGGAAATAAAAAAAGGCACCTTAAGCAATTACACCAAGCTGCACGGCGACGTGGTTTCGGCCACGGAAGTGAAAATATTCCCCAGTGTGGCTGGAAAGTTGATGGAAAGCAGAGTGAAAGTAGGCGACAGAATATCCAAGGGTGCGGTTGTCGCGCTGGTGGATCCCTCGAGGGTCGGCCAAAACTACCTGCCCAATCCGGTCGAATCGACGGTAGCGGGAACAGTATTGTCCGTTCCCGTGCACGCAGGGGATACGGTCTCCACCGGTACTGTCATAGCCACGGTGGGCGATCTGTCGCGATTGCGGATCGCCACCGCGGTTCCGGAACGCTTTGTCGGTCAATTAAAAATCGGAGGTTCGGCTGAGCTGAGTTTCGATGCACTCCCCGGCACGGTCTTCAGCGCAAAGATCGCCAGCCTCAGCCCCGTTCTCGATCCCATAAGCAGAACCAGGGATGTGCAGCTCGAGGTGGATCGGCACGATTCCCGAATCCTTGTCGGAATGTTCGCTACGGTAAAATTGGTGACGGAAATGAAGACCAAGGTTCTGATAGCTCCGCGGAGCGCGGTGATTCTGGCCATCGACGAAGCCTACGTGTACGTGCTCAAGGATGATGGATCCAGCGGGACTCGGGCGGAAAAACGCGTAGTGAGTCTGGGCATGGAAGGAGAGGATGCCTTCGAAATAACCAGGGGGCTTAATGAAGGAGAAAAAGTTATCACCGACGGCAATAGTTCCATTGTCGACGGCGACTCGGTACGGATTATAAACGGTAAGGGCGGGCTGCTCTGATGAGTACTGTCCGAAGATCTATTGATCATCCGGTCACCATTATAATGATCTTCGTTCTGCTTTCTGGGGTGGCGGCGATCTTCGTGGGCAGGATCCCCATCGCGCTGAATCCTGAAACCGAAATGCCCTTGCTTTCCGTGAATACCTCCTATTCCGGCGCCGGTCCTGAGGATGTCGAAGAAAATGTCACAGTCCTTCTTGAAAACGCTCTTTCCTCGCTGGAGGGCTTGAAAAACGTCTCCTCACGTTCATCCCAGGGTTCGAGCAATATCAATCTCGAATTCGGCTACGAGGTCGATCTGGACAAGGCCCAGTCCGAGATAGAGTCGATCGTATCCGGCCTCGTCAACAGACTGCCTGACGACGCGAGCACCCCGAGGGTGCGCCGCTTCGATATGAACTCCTCACCGATCATGCGGCTCATCATCACTGGGGATCGCAGTCTGGAGGAACTCCAAACCCTCGGAGAAGAGGAAATCCAGCCCCGGCTGGAACGAATCAAGGGCGTGGCCGCTGCGAGCGTCTCGGGAGGAAGCGGCGAAATCCTGAATGTCCAGGTATCCCAGAACAGACTGGCCGCTTATGGACTCAGTTTCAGTTCGGTTACTTCGGCCCTGGCTTCCCAGAATGTCCTGCTCTCGGGCGGCACCATCGTGCGCGGCTCAACTCAGTACCAGATCCGCACCGATGAGAAGCTTTCATCCGTGGAAGAGGTGAAGGGCCTTGTCATAAAAACGATGCGTTCCAGCGACGGCGCCAGC
>JAVEYV010000269.1:0-3712 GCA_034003305.1 Spirochaetia bacterium
CAAAACAGAAATCGAGTTCTTCATCAGGGGTTATGTAGAAGGATCGATCCCCGATTATCAGGCTTCGGCCCTGCTGATGGCTGTCTATTTCAAGGGGATGGAGCCTTTGGAGACGGCCTTTCTCACTCAGGCGATGCTCGAATCGGGCGAGTCGATGGATCTGTCGGGCCTTGCGGGCCCCTTTGTGGATAAACACTCCACCGGAGGCGTGGGCGACAAAATATCCCTTCCTCTTGCTCCGATCGTGGCAGCCTGCGGCGCCATGGTGCCGATGATGTCCGGCAGAGCCCTGGGCCATACCGGCGGCACCCTGGACAAGCTGGAATCCATTCCCGGCTACAGGACTGATCTCGACCTGAAAGCCTTTCGGGAAGGGCTTTCCGCAGAAGGCTTCGCCATGACGGGTCAGAGCGCAAGGGTTGTGCCGGCGGACAAAAAGCTCTATGCCCTCAGGGATGTTACCGCCACCGTTGAGTCGGTGCCCCTCATTACCGCCTCCATATTGTCAAAAAAGGTCGCCGAAGGCGCCGAATCCCTGGTCTTCGATGTCAAATGCGGACCCGGAGCCTTTATGAAAACCCAGGCCGAGGCGAGGGCCCTGGCCGCCAGCCTGGTGAATACCGGTACTTCCATGGGTAAAAAGGTTGTCGCCCTCATCACCGACATGACCGAGCCCCTGGGACGCAGCGTGGGCAATTTTTTCGAAATTGAGGAAACCCTGGACTGCCTGGAGGACAAGGGACCTGCGGATGTCATGGCCTTGACCCTGCGCCTGGGAGCTTGGATGCTCCTTTCCGCGGGCAAGGCTTCCTCTCCCGAGCAGGGAGAAGTGCTTTGCCGAAAGGCACTGTCTTCGGGAAAAGCCCTGGAGCTATTTTATAAAAACGTACAAAGGCAGGGCGGCGATTTAAAGCGCCTGGCCGAGCTTCGCGGGAATTACCGTTCTCCCCACAGTGTCGAACTGAGAGCTCCGGCTTCCGGTTATATCGCCTCAATCGACGCCTATGAGATCGGACTGGCAGGGGTAATCCTCGGTGTCGGAAGAAACACCACCGCCGATCCGGTACTGCCCGATGTGGGCTTTTTATTCAATCACAAGAAAGGCGAAACGGTCCGCAAGGGAGAACTCATCGCCAGCATCTTCGGCAAAGATGAAGCCTGCCTCGGCCCCGCCCTGGATCTAGCTTCAAACGCACTAAAAATCTCAAGTAAACCCCCGAGGGAAAGTCCCCTCGTTCTGGAGGAGCTTTCCAATTCATGAAATGGATCAAAAATGAAATCAACCAGGAAGCGGTAAAGACCATGGTCCGCCGCTACGGCATAGACAGTCTCAGCGCCGCCATTCTCGCCCGCCGCAAGCAGGGCGAGCCTTCTCAGGTGCTCTATTATCTTGAGAACGATCTTTACCGCCTCAGAAACCCCTTTTTCTTCGCTGCCATGGAAGACGCGGTGGACAGGATATTCCTGGCCGCCGACGAGGGAGAACAGGTCCTGGTATTCGGCGACAGCGATACCGACGGGGTAACGGCCACAACGCTGTTGGTTGAATCCCTGGCCGCCCTGGGCGTCGAGGCTGAATATCGGGTTCCCCAGGGAGAAGAAGCCTACGGGCTTTCCCTCCCCGTTCTCGAGGCCTTCGCCGCCAAGGGTGGCGGCCTGATCATCACCGTGGACTGCGGTATCTCCAACCATGCCGAGGTACTGCGGGCGGCGGAGCTGGGAATCGATGTCATCATCTGCGACCACCACCGTCTCCAAGCCTCCGAGCCGCCCGAAGCCTTGGCTGTGATCGACCCAAAAATCGAAGACTGCGGGTATCCATTTCGGGACCTTGCCGGGGCTGGCGTGGCATTTAAAATGGCAGCCGCCTGCGCATTTGGGAAAACCTCGCTCTATAAGCAGCCAGTTGCCCTCTTGAGCATCGAGAAAAGCGGTGAAGGAGAGGCGCTTCGCTGGAAAATCGAGGCCGTCAAGCTTCATAACCTTGTGGAGACCAGCCGCTTTTCCGAAATCCTGGACGAAAAAAAGGCATCGGTTGTTCTGGACAAACTTGCCCGATTTTTAAACGACCGCTCCATCTTCGTCTGGGGGAAGAAAGACCTGAACAGCAAGGTTCGAATGCTGTTCGGATCCGGTATCGAGATTGAGAGCTTCGACCTGGCGGATGAAGGAGCCCTCCTTTTTGCCTCCTGGGCGGGAAGAAGCCTTTCTGAGCTGCGCCGACTGCTCAAGGTGGACATCTATGCCGAAAAACCCTCGGGGGACATCGACGCCCTGAAAGCGGCGTTTGAAGCCATAGCCTGGGAAAGAGCCTTCTCTCCCCTGGGAGGGGCTGATCCCATGCTCCAACTCGCAACCTTGGGCACCATTGCCGACATCATGCCTTTGCAGGACGAAAATCGGATTATCGTTCGTCGCGGCCTTGCATCCATTGCCGTAATGCCTCGAAACGGCCTTAGAGAACTCTTTCAGATCCAGGGCTTAAGCCGAAAACTCAATGCCACAGAAATAGCCTGGCAGATAACGCCCTTATTGAACGCAGCCGGCAGAATCGGCAAGCCCGAGATTGCCCTTAAACTTCTCATGGCAAAGGAATCCGCCGAAAGAATGGAGGCGGGAGAGGCGATCGTTCAGGCTAACAACGAGCGCAAGAAAATGGGGACAGAAACCTGGGAAGCCCTCTACCCTTCCGCCGGGGAGAGCTTCGAGAAAAACGGCCGCCGTTTTATCCTCCTCGGATCACCGCTGGTTAAAAGCGGCATCACGGGGTTGCTGGCCTCCCGAATGGCGGGGACCTTCAAGGTTCCCTCGATTGTCGCAGCCTTCAGAGAGAACGGCATGGTTGTCGGATCAGTTCGCAGCGCCAACGGGTTTAAGATATCAGGGCTTCTGGAGGCCTGTGCCGAACTGTTTATCGATTACGGAGGCCATGACGTCGCGGCGGGCTTTTCCATGCCCAAGGAGAATTGGGATAGATTTATCGCTATCGCCGAAAAGGAGCTTCAAAAAAGCGATACCGCCGCGACGGAAGAAAGCCTCCAGGTAGATGCCGAGCTTCCCCACCCCTACCTGCGCCCTGAATTGCAGAAGCTCTGCGCTCAGTTCGAGCCCTTCGGCGAGGCGAATCCTCCCCTGGTATTTTTTGCCCGGGAGGTTCCCATGGCAGACGCCCAGATCGTAGGCCGTTCGGCGAAAAGTCACCTTAAACTTACCTTGGACTTCGGAGCTTACAAGTGGCCCGCCCTTTTATGGGACGGCGCAGAACGGCTGGAGCGGGATTTTTCTTTCAAGGCCAGGGACAAGGTCGATCTATTGTTCAAGCTCGGCGTCAACCGCTGGAATGGAGAAGAACGGCCCCAGCTCGAGCTCTTCGATATCCGCAAAGCCGGCGGCAAAGACTGAAAGGGATTGACTAAAAATGCCCGAAGGCGCTATTGTAAGCGCCGGTTCGCGTGCATTCCCCGGTTGTGTAATGGTAGCACAGCAGACTCTGGATCTGCTTGTGGGGGTTCGAATCCTCCCTGGGGAAATCACCTGTCATCAGGCAGATTCCGATAGGCAGCCACGAGATTTTCCCTGCAGGGAAAATCGGAATTCACGAGTATTGCGGCACGCATTGCCGTGATTCACGAGTTTTTGCTGAAAACACTGCTTTGATTCACGATAATTTTTCTTATGGAAAAATTATCGTACGCATGCTAAAGAACTTTTA
>JAVEYV010000270.1:0-3706 GCA_034003305.1 Spirochaetia bacterium
ACTTTTAGAATTCCGTTTCTTTGGTCCATGATCTGCCTCCTATCGGTGGGTTCTGGGGTCGGATGCATCCGCGAAGAGCTGACCGACGACATAGAAGGAGATCGTGACCAAGCCCATCACGACACCGGGGAACACGATCATATGGGGGTAGGTATCCACAAAGGACCAATACACATCGATCATCCTGCCCAGGGAGGGATAGGTCGAAGGTAGACCAATGCCCAGGTAGGAGAGAACTGTTTCGGTATTGATGAGTCCTGGGATCTCCTGATAGATAAGGGTTGCGATGACCGAAACCATGTAGGGCAGGATATTGCGGGTGACCATGCGCTTCAGGGGCGTGCCTAGACAGCGGGAGGCCAGGTTGTACTCCCTGTCCCGGATGATCATCACCTGAGTGCGGATGAAAAAGGCTATAGAGAGCCAGCCGGTGATGGTCATGGCCAGGATCATCTGCCAGAAGCCCCGGCCGAAGATGTACATGAGCATCATGGAGCGCAGGATATATGGCACGTTGGACACAACGTTGTAGAGCGCCAGAAGTATGGGATCCAAGCGCTTGGAATAGCCCCAGACCGATCCCACGAGAATGCCGACGCCGATGTTGATCGCCGCGGCGATGAAGGCTATGGACAGGGACATGCGAGTTCCCGACCATACAACATCCCAGAGGTCGTTGCCCCTGTCGTCGGTGCCGAACCAGTGCTCAACCGAGGGTTTTTGGTACCAGGTGGAGGGAGTGTTGATGTTAGGCGCCACCGCGGGATCGTAGCCTGACACCAGCGGCTGTATGAAGGACATCAGGGTTAGGCTTAACAGAAGGGCAAGCCAGAATATGGCCGTTTTTCGTTTAAAGAAGGTCTGGAACACGGATTTCCAGTAAGAGTAGCGCGGACCGGCGATGCGCTCGGACTCGAGCACGTCAAAGGTCGCGAAGGCAAATCGTTCAGCTGTCTTGGCCATACTTTACCTCGCTTCCTTTCGCGCCGCCAGGCTGATGCGCGGGTCGACGAAGGTGACCAGGATATCGCCGAGGAAAATGGCCAGTATGGAGATAACGGTGAATATGAAGGTAAGGGCGATGATCATAGCGTTGTTGTAATCGGAGATAGCGCTGGGGAACATCTTGCCCATGCCGGGCACGGCGTAGAAGCTTTCGGTGATCAAGGCTCCCGCCAGGGTTCCGATAACCGCCATAGGGATTGAGTGCACGATAGGTATCAGGGCGTTCCTCACAATGTGCCTGAAAAACACTTCCATCTGAGAAAGCCCCTTGGATCGGGAGAATTTGACATAGTCGGCGTTCATCTGGTCCACCATATAGCGCCGGATCCAGAGCGCCTCTCCCGCTATGCCGCCCAATGAAAGGGAGATAGTTGGCAAAATGTAGGATAGGATATTCTCCGAGCCCAGAAAAGGAAACTTGTCCGGCAGGCCCAGGACTTTCATGCCGAATCGGGCGAAGAGGGCAATGTATAAAAGGGTCGGAATGGAACTTATGAAAACTATGTAGGCCATGGTTATCTTGTCGAAGATCCTGTCCTTCTTCATGGCGGCTATCACACCCACCGTCAGCCCTATGGCTAATGACAAGAGCAGGGAATACATGCCGATGGTAAAGCTCGTTCCCAGCATGGAGGGATCGATGGTCAGGAGGTTGCCGTCGGCGTAATTGTCCTCGAACTTGTTAAGGTCCAGTCTGTCCAGCACGGGCTTGTATTTAAGGCTGTGCTCGTCGATTGAGGTATAGAAGGTGACTTCTTCTCCCCGAACGGTAGTGTTGATTTCTCTCCGCGCCGATCTGCCCTGGCCTCCTGAAATGACATCCAGCACCGGAACCCCGTCGAAGGTCGGATACGACCTGCCCATGTTAAGCCGTACCATGTTTTGATGGAGGAAGGGAAAGATATCGTCCACCCAGATTTGATACTTATAGATAGTCCCGGAAGCTGCCAGCGCAAGCCCTCCGTTCCAATCTCTGGTAAGGTAATAGCCTCGTTTTAAATCGGGATTGCTCGGATCCTGGATACGATAGGGATGGTCTATCTGCAGCAGCTTTGCATACCAGCGGAATACCCGAGTTAAAAGCGCTACGTCTTTTGTGGCGTAGAGGTACCTCGATATGGGCAGCGGTTCAACCTTATAACCCCGGGCTGTCAGATCAGCCCTGAACTTATCGTAAAACGAGGAACCTGAGAGCAGCGAATCGCTAATCTGGGGCGAGTCGGATCCGTAAACCTGCTGCGCATATTCCTGCTGGGTTACATAATCGATATACCCCAGTTTTTCCCAGGTTCTGAATTTATAGTCGTTGTACTCGTCGGGCTTGTTCGCGATCTTGGGCAGCACCAGGTCTCCCTTGAAAACGAGTTGCCGAGGAACACAGGAATAAACAAGAAAGAGGGTGAGGGTTGAAACGATCAGTACCGAAAAAATCGACTGCAAAACACGTTTTACAACATATCCTAGCATGGAACCCCACAATCAGAGATGTATTCACACTCTTCGAACATTATATCCGATAGCTTCTATATGCGCAATGAACAGAATGCATAGCGCATATAGTGAAAACGCAATAAAAGGGGCTGTCCGGAATCGTTCCCGGACAGCCCCAGAGGTTCATCAAGCGCAACGCGCTCAATCAGAGATTATTTCTTGGCGCTGAGCTTCTTGTACTCCGCGGCCTTCTCCTTCTCCCACTGTGCCTTGAGCCTGTCGCGCTCGGCCAGGGTGATGACCTTGTCTCCTACGATCATGCCCTTGAACTTGTACTCGTCGTTGCCGTAGGCAGCGAAGGGGATAGTATAGGGAACGATCCTGGTGACGGCGAAGCCGCCGCCGTAGGACATGTAGGGAAGGACGATCGCGTCATCGAGCAGCTGGGCTTCAGCCTCGGCGAAGAGCTTGAAGCGCTTCACCTGGTCGTCGTATACGGCGTTGCCGGCTTCGACCTTCTTGGCGTACTCGTAGAGGCCGACCTTTGTGGCGGCCTTGTAGTCGCTGGAGTTGGGATCATCGGTATAATCCAGTCCGATCTGGATCAGGACTGCGCCGATTTCGGGCTCCAGGGTCTGAAGGAAGGTGTAGGGATCTCCAAAGTCGGGGCCCCAGCCGGTGTAGCCGCCGATATCGTAATTGGACTGGCTGCCGGACTCGGCATAGTAGGTGGAAGCGTCGGCGTTGTCGGTATCCATCTCGACGACGTTCACCACGAGGGTGTCGGTTCCGAAGACGGCTTCAAGATTGGCTTTGAGCGACTGATCGCCCTTCAAGCCCTTGGTGTAGGCAATGTCGGTGGCGGTGTCGAGCTTGACGGGGAACTTGACGCCCTGGGCGGTCAGCTCGGCCTTTGCCTTGGCCATATAAGCCTTGGCTTTGGTGGGATTGAAGTAGGGATCCTGAGCATCGTCGATCTTGAAGGAGGCGGTAAAGTCCGCTGGGTTGCGGGCCTTGAGTGCGTCCTCGACGTACTTCACATAGTCCTTGCCAGCCTGATCGTTGGAAAGAGCAGTGCCGGTGTAGGAGTTGCGGATGGCTGCCAGCTTGTTGACCTCGCCGTTGCGCTGGGCGAGGATGGTGGGCCTGTCCACTCCGAAGAATACTGCTTTGCGGAAATTTCTGTTCAGGATGGCCAACTGGGTATCCTTGCGCTCTTTCTCGCTCTTGGGAGAAACGCCCTTAGTGGGGTCGGCGGGGGAAGCCCAGG
>JAVEYV010000271.1:0-3701 GCA_034003305.1 Spirochaetia bacterium
AATTGGCACACTGGCGCTGACTCCGGGCATTTTCAAGGCTTCGTCCAAGGGTTTTTACGGAAACGAAAATCCACCCACGGCTACGGGAACCCTGCCGGGCGGCCAGCCTGGTGGAGTCCCGGGCGGGTCGAGCGGTAGCGGCGCGGTTATGCGGATCATCCTAAAATCCGGCCAGGTGATAAGTCTGCCCTCCAGCGACATTGCCAGGATAGAGTTCGGCCCCTGAGGTCGGAATCCCCCTCCGACACGCTACGCTCCGGACTGAACGGCAACCCGCCGGCTCGAATATCGGCGCTCCAGCCCGTTGGGCAGCGCTGTCGCCTTGAGTGGACTTTCCGCGATTCCTGTTCGTTGACTTTAACCATCCTAACCAGTATGGTTATCCAATAGTTAGCAAAAAATTCTCCTTCGGGAACAGCGCCTGCTAACGTAATTATTTAGGTCGAATCCTGGGGTTGAAATGAATCTATTGCACAAACTGAAAGAGAGCGGTATTTCCGTCGCTCCCATTCTTGTCATCGTCTTGCTTCTCCACCTCACGGTCGCGCCGATAGCCGGGGTAATGCTAGCCCGGTTTTACATTGGCGGCGTACTGATAATACTCGGCCTCAGCATCTTTTTGCTCGGCACCGACCTGGGCATCCTTCCCATGGGCCATGCTGTGGGATCGGCGCTGGTGGGCAAGAAAAAGCTATCCCTCATGCTCCTGGCCGGCTTTATAGTGGGCTTCTTGGTCACGGTTGCAGAACCCGACGTGGCGGTGCTGGCCGATCAGGTTTCCAATGTCGACAGCGCAATTCCCAAAAGCCTCCTCATTCTCATGATCGGTCTGGGCGTGGGATTTTTCACCGCCGTGGGCTTTGGACGCATCGTGCTCAACCTGTCCTATCGATGGTCTTTGCTATTGTTCTACCTCATCGTCTTCGCGCTGGCCGCCATTACCGACCAGGGCTACCTCTCGGTCGCCTTCGACGCCGGAGGCGCCACCACGGGGCCGATGACCGTGCCCTTTATCATGGCCCTGGGCGTCGGCGTGGCCTCGGTGCGGGTGAGCAAGAAATCGGAAGAAGACAGCTTCGGCGTCGTTGGGCTGGCTTCCATCGGGCCTATCCTGGCCGTGCTTGTCATGGGAATAATACAGAAGGGCCGAACCGTCGATGCCGGGCAAGAGGCTGCGACAACCCTCGAAACCCTGGGCGCGGGAGAAGTCTTTATCCACCTTCTGCCCGAAACACTAAAGCATGTGGCCACAGCCCTCGCGCCCCTGGTGGCCATATTCATCGTTTTCGAGCTTGCTCTTTTAAAACAGCCGAGGCATCAGGTGGCCAGAATGGCCAAGGGAATGATCTATGCCTATATAGGCCTCGTTCTCTTCTTTTTGGGAGTCAACGGGGGCTTTCTGCCGGTGGGATCCCTGGTGGGCGGGGCAATCGGCGGGCTGGAGGCCAACGGTATTTTAATCCCCATCGGACTAGTGTTGGGGGCCGTGGTAGTTCTTGCCGAGCCCGCGGTCTGGGTTCTCAATAACCAGATCGAAGAAGTCTCTGGCGGGTACATTAAAAAGCCCATAATACTCGCAACCCTTTCCATCAGCATTTCCGTGGCCGTGGCCATGGCCATGCTGAGGATCGTGACGGGGATGAGTATCTGGTGGTTTCTCATTCCCGGCTACGCGCTTGCGCTGGCACTGACCTTCTTCAGCCCAGGACTCTTCACCGCCATCGCCTTCGATTCGGGCGGCGTAGCCTCGGGGCCGATGTCCTCGACCTTTGTGCTATCCTTCTCCATCGGGGCTTCGGCCATGGCCGGGGGCAATCCCATGAAGGACGCCTTCGGCGTCATCGCCATGATCGCCATGATGCCCCTGATCACCATCCAGATTCTGGGCATACTTTTCAAGCTGAAAGAAGCAAGGCAGAAAAAAGAAGCGGAGAAGAAGCGCGCTATCGGAAATGCTCGCGCAAAGGAGCCGATTCTATGAATGATCTCGAAGCATTGAACCGCCCGGGCGGAAAACTCATTATCACGGTTCTTGAAAGAGGCCACGGCGACAAGGCGGTGACCCTCACCAAGAAGGCCGGCGCCCAGGGCGGTACGGTCATGCTCGGACACTGCAGCTCGGGTAATCAGGTACTCGATTTTTTGTCCCTCGGCGAAATCGAAAACGATATCGTTTTAACCATGGTTCAGGGTGAAGAACTCGATCCGGTAATGACCGGCTTGCGTGAGTTTGAAGCCCAGGGAAAACGCAGGGCGGGCTTTGTCGTCCTCTTGGACCTGCAGGGTGTCTTCAAGCCGATTTTACAGGGGCGAGAACAAGCCCAGGGCTTTGATGCCCCGCCAGGCCTGGGCGCCGCCCTAAACCAGGTCGCAAGCCCTGAGCAAAATTCCGCTCCATACAAGGGCGCCGGGCTTGCGCATAGCAACACCTCAGCCGAGGGCGCCGCCCCATCTTTTTCCGACAGGAGTCCGACCATGAACAATACTTCCGATTATTCGCTCATAATGTTTATCGTGAATAAGGGCTATGCCGACGAGCTCATGACAGCCGCCCGCAAGGCCGGAGCTCCCGGCGGCACGGTGCTCCACGCCAGGGGCACGGGGAAAGAGGAGGACGTCAAGTTTTTTGGAATCAACCTCGTGCCGGAAAAAGAAATCCTCCTCATCGTCGCCGAAAATTCCCGTTCCGAGGCTATCATTGCGGCGATTAAAGATGTGCCGGAACTCAACCAGGCCGGGGCAGGCATCGTGGTAAAAATCGACGCTCAGGAATTCTTTCTGTTGGGGAAAAATCCGGAATAAGGCCCAGGCTTTGGGCAAAGCGCGCCAGGAAGAGGCTTTTTGAATGCGCCCGCGGGAACGGCGCTGTGTACGCTACTCTTTGGCATCTCCGCTCCCCGCGGGTGATTGCAGCCGCACAGCCTTTGTTTACAGGTGAAAGCCTTGGGCTGACGATTCTCCTGCCAGGTACATGCTGTACGCCTGCTGGTCGTAGGGAAAGTCCCAGGCCCCCTGTCTGTGGATCAGCGTGCCGCCGAAACCGCTTTTAAATCTGAACAAGCCGTACAGTGGATGCTCGGGATCGGGCCGCGGCGCTATGCCGAAGAGGTCGTAGCTGGTGCAGCCGTTCTTTCTAGCCTGCCTGATCGCCTCCCATTGAAGGGCGTAGGGAGCCATGAGGCTGCGTTCCTCTCCGGATGAGGCACCGTAAAGGTAGGTTGCCCTGTCGGCGGAGCTGGAGAGGAACATGGCCGCCAGGGGCTTGTCGTTTTTTTCGGCGATGAGCAGCTTGGCCTCGGCGTCGCTTCGCCCCATGCTCAAGAGCGACTCGAAATAGCGGGGTCCATGAGCAAGAATGCCGTTTCGACGGGCTGTCTGGTTATACAATTTTTGCCAGGTGTCCAGATCCTTGACCCCGCCCTCCCGTACCCGCACGCCCCGCCGGTTCGACAGGCCGATATTGTAACGGGTCTTTGAACGCATGCGTCCGAGAATGCCCTCCTCTTCGCCGCGAAGGTCCAGGGTTATGGTATCGGGGGGCAAAATATCCGTCGGGGCCTTGCGCAGGCCCACATCCGCCACACCCCAGTTCATCCGCAGCTCTCTAAGCCGCGTTTCGGGAGGACCGCGCCAGAAGCCTTCCTCATCGAAACTGTCCTCTTCTTCGGCATAGGGCGAGATCCAAGGCAGAGATCGGAAGA